>NZ_JBFTHS010000007.1:0-135198 GCF_056394365.1 Lysinibacillus sp. 10T31 | reverse complement strand
ATACAATCAAAATAATAATACCAACAACGAAAAGATAGATTGCCGCCATTTTTTCTGTTGGATTCATCAAAAGACTAATAACACCTAATATTATTGCAAGGAATGCTGTTAATAATCTTTGAAATAACTTTCGTTTCAATACAATACTCTCCTCTTGAATATGAAGTTTACTTCATATGAAGTTAACTTCATATTAACGTCTTCTTAAAATAAATTCAAGTTAAAAATTTGCTAAATGATAAAAATTTTATTGAAAACTCTATAAAGATTACTAAATTGACAATCAATCATGTTTAACAATGAACGTCAAAAGGAGAAAACATCGTTCAGTTTCCAACGTTTTCGAATGAAAATTAGAGAACGTAAATAGACAAAAAAATGCCAAGCACTCCGAAAATCTTGTGTCTTTGTGACTTGAAGCTCAACAAAAAACTCATGCAATTAATAACTTTTTGCATGAGTTAATCCTTTTTTTATTTTATTTTGAATCTACGGACTGGATAATGTTCAGCTCAAGGATTCGAATTTCCTTATTGAGCTTAGCGATAGCTGCTTCTATTTGTTCAAAGCGTTTCAAATGACTGTTACTGACATTGTGCGTAGGTAGCGTTTCTTTTAACGCTGCCTGCCCCGCATATAGAATTTCAAGTAAATCCAGCTTTTCAAAATAAGCTGTGCTATATTGTATTCCCATTTCACAAAGCCCCTTACTGTTACTTTTTCACCACTAATAAAAATCCAAGCATTTATTAGCACTATAACCGAAAAAAGCGATCACAAAACATGTCTTAGTTATCATTTATTAAGCAATAAAAGGTATATAGCGGTACCTTAACTATATTTTCCGTAGGTTAATAGAATTTATTCTCGAGAAAAAGCATTACTTATCTATTTTTTAATATAGAATAGACAAATGTATCATGTGCCTGACCATTTTGATACATATAATCTCTAAGAATTCCTTCCTGTTGAAAGCCAATTTTAGTTAGTAGCTTATTCGAGGCTTCATTTTCTAAAAATACAACGGCACCAATACGAGTAAGCCCCATATGCTCAAAGCCATACGACACAATTTCGGCAACCGCTTCTTGAGTATATCCTTTTCTCCAATAATCAGGATGAATTTCATAACCGATTTCTGCTCGTCTATGGATAGGCGACCAGGCATGAAAACCAATTGTCCCGACTATACCCTTTATCCCCTTCCTTTCAATTCCCCATCTTATTCCTCTTTTCTCTGCAAAGCTCTTTGAAAATAGTTTCACTAAATTTTCAGCTTGCTGTATCTCTTTAAATGGCTCTTGTCCATAATAGCGAATGACTTCTTCATTAGAAAAACAATTAAAAACATTTTCGGCATCATCCTGCGTCAGCTCTCTTAGAATAAGTCTTTCTGTCTCTAAATTAGGAAACATTAATTCTCCCCCTTTTCTATCATCTATTCTCCATACTTCCAGTAAAATCCTTTAAAAACAAAAAAGCACACCAAATAGAAAGTGTGCTCACTTTGTTTAAGTGATGTTATCCAAAAATTTGTGCAGCTATGGTAAATAGCGTATTATTTCTAGTCGGCGTTTTCTCTGCATGAAGAATCATAACAGGAGGAGTATTTACCTCTGTAAAGCCACTTTGCTCTATCCATTTTATAAATTCAGCATGACCAGATGGTACATCAATTCTTAATTTCCCATAATGGTCTTTCGCTAAAGTATTAATTATGAGACTGGCTGTTTTAGAATCAGGTGCTATAATTGGGCCTAAAATTAGATTGATTGGCCCTAAAATAGACAATCCAAAACCTATAATATTTGCATCATAATCCTTTACAACAATACAATGCTTTGATTGCTTTATCCTATTCCGTAGAAACTTACTTCTTTTATCTCCAAAGGCAGCAGCATCTAAGCTAACAATATCAGCAAAATCTCTCTCATTAAAATCTTCTATCGTATAATCATTAGAAGCTAAGTTTTGAGCACCGTTAAAATTGTCAGTCAGATATTTATGTACATAATCTACTGTGGTAAAGCCCATTTTCTTATATAACGGTTCACCGTCTTTCGTTGCGACGAGCATAATTGCTGTATGTTCTGATACACTTTCAATACATTTTTGAGTAGCTAATTTCCCTAAACCAAGCCCTCTGTAATTTTCATGCACAATGACCATACCTATTGAAGCTAAATTTGTATCATATGTGATTATGGCAGCACTTGAAACAATTTTCCCCTCAGCATTTTTGTGCCCAAATATTTTACCTGACATCATCACCGTTCTAATTTCGGATTCATCGTAATCCCACCCGACAGAGTCAGAAAGGGCAATTAAACCTGGAATATCATTTACATCGAATAATACTAACTGTAACTGTTTATGATATGTAGTCATTTATTCTCCCTTCAGCAAGAACGTTTGTTTCTATTTTATATGCAATTTCTATTAAGCACAAGCAGAATTTTTTAAAAATTTAGATACGTCATAAAAATTACTCCTCATATTTTTTAATACATGCAATTTGAATAAGTTGATTGGAGGCTGGGCGACTCCTTAAGGATTAGCGTCTCATCTGACGCCCCCAGGAAGCTTTGCTCTGTGCGAAAGCGAAGCGTCAGCAACAAATGTTTTATCTGTGCGAAAGCTAAGCGTCAGCGACAAAGCGGCCAGCAGAAACGGAAATCAACCCCACGTTATGACGTAAAGGATGATAGTAATTGAAAATATTTCTAAATTTGTCTTTTAAAAATAGCAAATATCTATATAATAATAACTAGACTATGCACTCCTACTTTAAGCATATTTAGGTGATTAATAATGACATCTTATGAACGAATACTTATCATGGTCCCGCCGTTTCCCTAGCTACGTCTACTCTTTTCTAAAGAAGTAGATTTTGCTTGTAGGAGGGCAATAAGTTGAAAAAACATGTAGCACCATCTTTATTATTAATGATTGTTCTTGTAGCTTTTCCACAGATTAGCGAGACAATCTATACACCATCTCTACCTGATATTTCAGATGCATTAAATGCTTCAAATCGCTCTGTACAGTTAACCTTAAGTATTTATTTTATTGGGTTTGCTATCGGTGTATTTTGTTGGGGATGGCTTTCTGATTTTATTGGACGAAGACCGGCCATGCTTGGCGGTTTAATTTTTTATGGTATTGGAAGTTTCATGTGTTTTTACGCAGAAACTATCACTTTTCTATTAGTTAGTAGATTTATACAAGCTTTTGGGGCAGCGACCGGCTCCATTATCACGCAAACCATTTTGCGAGAAAGTGTATCTGGTAGTAAAAGACATGCGATGTTTGCGCAAATTTCTGCAGTGATTGCGTTTACACCTGCAGTAGGGCCGCTGATTGGTGGCTGGGTCGATCAAGCACTTGGTTTTAGAGCTGTTTTCTTTGTGCTCGTTGCGATGAGTATTTTGTTGTTTATCTATGCTTATTTCAGACTTCCTGAAACAACAGATAAATCAACGAGAAAAAGAATGGCTATTTTTCCAGTTGTAAAACGAATGATTTCTTCTCCACGGGTTCTTGTCTTTGGATTGCTCATTGGTGGGATAAATGGTGTGCTATTCAGTTACTATGCCGAAGCTCCCTTTATCTTTATTGACCATTTCAATTTATCACCAGGACTTTATGGATTTCTTGGCATAATTGTGGCTCTTGCCTCTATTATCGGTGCCATGATTTCCAAAAGACTAATCAATAAATATCAGCCAGAGCAAGTAATTCATCTCGGTTGTTTTGTGATGACAGTTGGAGCTTTATTACTACTAATCATAAGTTCTTTACCATTGCCTAATATTGTCTTATTAATGGGCATTTTAGTTACCATTTTTATTACCTTATTAGGATCAGGAATGGCTCTACCAAATTGCTTAAGCCTTGCGCTTGTCAACTTTCAGGATGTTATCGGGACAGCTGGCGCGATTTTCAGCTTAGGCTATTACTTACTCGTGAGCTTAATAACATCAGGAATGAGTTTCCTGCATAATGGTTCATTGACGATTATGCCTCTATATTTTTTCATCCTATCGATGATACTGTTATTATTCGGAAGAAAGTTTATTGTGTAAAATATTGTAGCGGGAATATATAATCAATAGCACTTCCTTTATCGGCCACCCTATATATCTATGAGGGTGGCTGCTTCTTTACTGAAAATAATAATTGACTACTTCTTCAGCCGAATGAAAAATAATATTGCTTTGAGTTTTATAAATAAACTTTGGTGAAGTACAAGCTTTTTCGAGACTTTTTGCATACTTTAATGTATCTGTCATCTGCTCAATAATCTCAGTGTAGCCGTCAAGATTATTAGAGATTTTCGGCATCATTGCATCGGAAACGTCTAAAACAATGGAAACTTGATCCTCCGCAAAATTATTTAAATTAATGAAAAAGCACTCCTCCAAATCTTTCGAATGCTTGTCAACATTTATAACTGCTTCACTATATTTTGCGATTAGTCCAGTAGATGTCACTGTAATTGTAAAACCTTGTTCGGTTAGTTTTTTATTAATGGCATCTAACAAAGTATTGACTTCCGCATCCATTTTAGGCGTAACAGTTGTCTGGATTAAACTATCACAATTTTGATGAATGGTATCAATTTCTGCCTGGTTATCAACGAGTAACTTAAAGTTTGATATCGAGTACACACTAAATCTCCCCTTTATTATAAGTTTGACATTAGGGCGTTTTTTTAGTCATCTTTTAGCCATATATTTTTAGAGCAATGATCTGATTAAATGTCATTAAACATTTAAATAATTGATTTGGCAATTCTAGTGCGATTACAGGAACTTGAAGAAACTTATTGAATTGATTAGTGGTGATTTGAGGATAAATCAGGATATAACAAAAGGCTGTCACAAAGAGTTAATCAGACAGCCTTTCTAAACTTAAATTAGATGTTTTACCATTGTATAATAACTACTTCCAGGCGGATAATCTTTTATTTCACCTACAACCTCATAGCCCCTCGCTTCATAAAACGTACGTGCTTGAAAGTCATATGTAGTTAACAATGCCTTCGTAGCGCCCATTTGCTTGGCTGCTTCTTCAGCTTTCACCAGTAACTTTCCACCAATACCTTTTCCACGGTATTCTTCACTAAACCAAAACTTATTGATTTCTACCCAACCCCAATAAACCTCTGCAGTAATGCCGCCAATCCATTGTTGTTGATGATCGTTTACGATTAAGTTTAACGGACGAACAGAACCTTTTTGTCGAGTTTTTTTATGGTATGGTGAATGTTCATCGTTGTACTCTCTAATCTTTGTTTTTAAAAAAGTAGTAAAGTCATCGTGATTTTCTAATAAAATCTCTACTTGATAATCCATATGAATCCCCCTTCCATATGTATTTCTATGCTTTATAACGCTCCATTAGCTTTTCCTGATGAGCTGAAAAAATTTCTTCCAGTGAAATATCATATTTATTAGCGATAACAATAATATTCCCTAAAACATCTCCAAGTTCCTCTACTAATTCCTGCTTATTTTCTTCATATGTTTGAATCTTTTCATCTGGTCTATCTCTACCAATCTCTAACGCTCGTATGGCTCTTGCTACTTCCCCAGTCTCTTCGGCTAGGAAGCCAATACGCGTAAAAATACTTAAATCAGACCAACCACGTGTATCATAGTAATCCTTAATCCATTTTTGAAATTCATTTAATTCCATTGTTATTTCCTCCATTTCTTTCCTTCCAAAATTAAATTATACTATAAAAGTGAAACGTGAATCAGTGGGGTCCCGCTTAAAGTTCACTGCCCGTTAATGCGGAAAGATACATATCAGAAATGGAGGAACAATGATGGATAGTATTGCAGTATTTTGCGGATCAAGCATCGGTGCTTCTGAGGCATATAAAGAAGGAGCTATTCTTCTAGGAAAAGAATTAGCAAAACGTAATATTACCTTAATTTATGGCGGAGCGAGTGTAGGTGTGATGGGAACAGTTGCAGACACGGTTCTTCGTGAAGGTGGAAAGGTGATTGGCGTTATTCCGACGTTGTTAGAAGAACGTGAAATTTCTCATAAGCATTTAACAGAGCTAATTGTCGTCAATTCTATGCATGAACGCAAAAGCAAAATGATGGAACTAGCAGATGGCTTTATTGCTTTACCTGGAGGACCTGGTACGTTAGAAGAATTTTTTGAAGTATTCACTTGGAATCAAATCGGCCTTCTGCAAAAGCCTTGTGGACTTTTAAATATCAATCATTATTACGATTTACTCATTGAGTTATTTGACCATATGCAAAACGAACAATTTTTACAAGCCCAATCTCGAAATGCCCTACTTGTAGATGAAGACGTAGTGGGACTATTAGATAAATGTGCAACCTATGTTCCACCTGCAGTTAAAACATATCAAACGAATAAATGAATAAGTTTAGGATATTGTATTGGATTTAATAAAAATTCTTTACTATCTTACATACTCAAAAACAGCTGAAATATATGAATTCAGCTGTTTTTCATGTAATTTAATAAAACTATTACGTCATTGAAATTGGGTGTAATATTAAATACTTATATTTCGCAAACCGAATCTTCAACTAAAGCCACCCCGTTAGCTCAATAAGAAAAAAAGAACTGCATATGCAACTCAATAATCTTCAAGAAAAGCCCCCGTTAGCCATCCATGTCGCTTAAACTCAACACTACACCACAGAAAATGAAAGATGATTACGTTCTTTCATGGGAGTTGAAGAATAAAGAAAATTTTTTACTTTTATTATGATTAATATTTTGAGGCTAGGCGACTTTTAACTCTTTCGACCATTTCATGGTGTTCATCATGCATTGCGTTATAGAAATCATAGGTGTTATCAACATAATCATTAAAATCCATAGTTATAAAACGAGTAGCCTGTAATGATTGATTTATATCTGCGACATCTTCTTCTGAAAGTGAAGTGCCGGACATGTATTTAGATAAATAACCTTGTATATCATTCATTCGACTTCTCCATTCATGATGGACCACATCTCCACTAAAAATTAGATCGGTTGTGTATAGTAACTCATTAGAAAGCTTCTTTAAATAATCTTCGTCTGCATCGGTTAAGGGTTGACTAAAGTTCCATGCGAGTAGGTCCTCTACCGTATCCCTCAGTAAAAAGTTTGCAAACATGTATTGACGACTGATTTGTTCTTCCAATTGGTTTACTTGTTCTTTAGCTGGGTGAACCAACCAAATCACTCCACATAAAACTATTGCAACTAAGACACCTCCAATATATTTCAACCCAACCATCCCTATCACTCTCCTAGATTTATATTATTGTGATTAGTAATATATCAACTGCAACTATTAAGTAAATATATTGATAACAACTTTCTTCAACTAAACTGCGCCGTTAGTTTAATAAGAAATAAAGAGCTGTTTATGCAACTCAATGATCTTTAAGTAAAGCACCCCGATAGCTCAATAATAATTAGCTAACCCAAGTCTGTTTTACTCTTTTGGTTTTCCATTTATTATCTTTATGATGAACTGTAACTTCTACTCCAACTGCCCCTAAACCCGAACGATACTTAGAACCCACAAAAAAGATATTATTGTTGAACTTAAACTCAACTCTTTCTATTCTAAGGAGTACACCATCCAAAGATAATGTATCTGGATTATACAATCCCTTTTCTTTCAGTTGTTCAAATGTAGAATCTATTACATCAACTTTATATTTTTCTTTAAAATAGCTTAAAATTTCTTCTTTACTCCCTTCATCTACTTCCTGAAAATTACTCATATCAATAGCTATGAATTTCATATTACTACTTAAGGCTTCATCTTGTTCCATAATAGAGTCAAAACAATTGTATATACTTCTCCTAAATGTTCCTTTGGTTCTAATCTAGTATTACAAGCAGAAAGCAAGACCAACATCATAAACAGACAACTAAAATATCTAAATTTCAATTTTACCCCGTCCTTTTAGTCAGTGTATTTTGAATTCACTCCACTAAACTGTTCAGTGAGCTCAATAAGTACATTATTTAAGCAACGTTTGGAGACTTATTAGCAAGGGTGCATACACGATTAGTGGAATAAGCAAAATTACTGCACCAATTTTTTTAATTCCCTTTTGTAATAGTAAAAGAGAAGTAATAAAAAATAATGGATAAATAATAAAAGTAATTATTAATACACCATCAACTAATTGATATAGTTTTCCTGTAAATGCACCTATGAATGGGATTGAAATCCATTCTAGTAAGCTAAACGCAATAACCAATATCCACAACCATTTAAGTGTCATCACTAATCACCTCAATATCCCTGATTGATCAAAAAGTAAAAACTCTTATTTCACTTCATCACCGATTAATATTTCAATTTCTTGTATTAATTTTACCAAATAAACCTAATTGCTGTTCAACTAAAGTGCTTCGTTAGCTCAATAAGAAAAGCTGCCTTTGACTTCGGCAGCTTGATCTTAAACTCTTGCTCCTCGTTAGTTTAAGTGTGATCGAATTGCCAAATTTACCGATCCACCAGCAGCCAGAGATTTTAAATAATTACATGCCTTGGTCGAAAAAAATCCAAGCCACATGTACAAACTAGCCATCTATCCGAAAAAATTTAGGATAGATGGCCATTCGTCGTGTGTACCGAAAAGGTGCGCTTTTTTTTTATATTTTGGACTTACTCTATATCGGAGAAATTGTAGCGCAAACAATTGATTCTACACAAGATACGTCATTCGTTTTGGATACTTTATATCAATTCTACCGCAAGGCTGCATCTTGCATAGCGATCAAGGTTCTGTGTACACATCATATGCGTATCGAAAATCAGTCAAAGAAAAAGGAATTACCCTAAGCATGTCCCGCAAAGGCACGCCCACTGATAATTCCCCAATTGAAACGTTCTATCTCGACGGAATCTACCGCACGACAAATGCGCATATGATTCAAATCGTCGAAGACTAAATTACCTATAATAAAATTTAACAGCCAGTCCCCCATACCTGAATGAAAACACTGCTATCATTCAAAAAATAACGTTACATCTGCCAGTTTACTTAAGCTAAAATGCTCTCTGACTGTATAATAGTTGGTTTATAGGAATTTCGCAACTTCATGTACCTACAATAATTTAGATTACAATTATGTTTATATAGTAACTAATTCAGCTTTCTTTTTCTTAAGTGGTGCAAGCTCTGGTAGACGTACCCAACTTAAACCAAGCGTTCCTTCACCTGCATGAACCGCTACACAAGCACTTAGTGGTAATACGGAGAAGTTTATAAGCGGATATTCGTTCTCTAAAGCTTTTTTCCAAGCGGTTGCGCCTTCTTCATCATTACAGTGAATAATTGCAACTTCAGGGATAATACTTTTTTCTAGATCTGTATTTAAAACATTTTGTACATATGTTTTAGCTCTAGTCGTAGCGCGTACTTTTTCTTTCATAACGGGCTTCCCATCTTCAAATGATATGACAACTTTAATATTCAACAAGTTACTTAAAAATGCTTGAGTCCCTGAAACTCGACCACTTTTATGTAATTGTGATAAGTTAGCCGGAATAAATGAAAGCTCACTGTTATCTGCCATCTCATTGATTCTTTCAACAATATAGTCAGGTTCAAAACCTTCACGCTCTAACTGCTGACCGAGTTTAATCATTTTCATCATCGGAAATGACCCGATTTTTGAATCCACTGGATATACTTCAAATTCAGCTTGACCAGCTGCTGTGAAAGTGCTTTGATAAGTGCCCGAAAGATGTTGAGAGGTATGAATTGCAATTGCACATGTATACCCTTGTTCTTTTAATGATTTATATAAGTCTACAACTTCACCAATAGCAGGTTGTGATGTCTTTGGATTTTTTTTAGCATTTCGTAGCTTTTCGTAAAACTGATCATGTGTCATATCAACAGTTTCGCGTAATGCCCCTTCTTCGAACACTATATTAAGTGGTAATACGTGAATTTGATTGTCCTGAATGAACTTTTCATCTAACAATGCTGCTGTATCTGTAACCCATGCAATTTTCTTTCCCATTTAAAAGTAATCCCCTTCATCTATCGTAGAATATTTTTCATTTTATCTTATGCAACTATACACAGATAAGATCATCATGAGTAGTGATATTTATAATAATGTATTTATTTTTTTACAATCTTCGACATTATTTCGACAATAATTGCGATAAAAATAGCATTTTATAAGCATACGGTAAGCTATTTAATATTTCATTCACTAATTGTTGGGCGCATATACGACGTTATTGGCTGAAAGCCGATAGCAAAAATAGGAAAATCAGCTTAGATTACTGTGATCAACTGTATCGCTTAGAACGGCAATATATTATCTAATTGAAATTGCCCATAACCATTTGTAATCATGCCAAGTTTTAAGCCTTGCTTCTTCAAATTGTGCAACATGCTATGTAAGTTAATAAATGGAATACAACAATGCTTAAATTCCTGCAGGTAATCCTTTAACATTGCTTCTTGAGATAACTTAATAGAAAATCATTAGTCTGCATCCCCTTTATTTAATTCTCCATTCTACAATTCTTTACGTTTTTTCACCGCCACTACCGCTATCATCACCATTACTAACTTCATCACCAAAATAAATGCGTAAACGCTAAAGGATATGATGGCTGGCAAAAGCACTAACCACCAAGACCATGCGATAACATTCGTTAGCTTTAATACTATAAAGACAATTGTTAATACTTCAGCGATTCCCATATTTACACCACCAGTTACCCGATTTCAGTTTCTTGTCGTTTATTCCTCTGAAGCCTTTAGATTAAACACTCAAACTTTATTGTTATACAACTATTTAAACACTTTATATGAAATTTTTAAAACCTTTCAACTTTTTTGAAAAAAGACGAACTTTTTCATTTGGTAATTCGTCTAAATATTGGAAACGTCGAGTTCCAGAAAAAAAAGGGAGAAATGATCATGAAAAAACCGATTAAAAAAACTTGGATGATTGCTTCAGCACTAACAATAGGAATGGCTGTTCTAACGCCACTTCAAGCAGGAGCTACAGAAATAAAAACAACAGATAGTAGTAGTACTACTATTCAACTTGAACAAAAAATCACAGGAAAGATTAAAGACATCTATGGCGATGGAATGAACCTTAAAGGAAATGATGGTAAAAATTACTTTATCAGCTTCTATAAATTTTCCGCTGAACAACTAGAAAAAATGAACTTAGTAGAAGGACAGGAAATTTCTGTAGAAGGTAGCGTTGTAGAGAGTTATGCAGACTTCTACACATTTGAAGTTTATAAAAAAGAATTGCCTAAAGAGGTTACTAAAGAAGATCTAACAAAATTAGAAAAAATGTTTAATGAAATTAAGAAGCTAGAAAAAGAAGTGTCAGCTGAAATAGAAAAAGAAGCGACTGAAGAAGTGATTGAAAAGAAATATGAGGAAATGGATAAAATTTCCAAAGAAATGAATAAAATTACAAAGCCATATGTTTTAGCTAATTGGCAGCCTCAATCTTATGAGGAATATATACAAGAATTCGGATTTAATGAGAAAAATATCGTTATTAAAGAAAACGACACTACACAGCTTAAAGCCATTTATGCAGAATGGGTAAAGCTTGTAAAAAGTGGTGATGAAGAAAAAGCTAACGATAAATATGATGAATTGAATAATATCCTTCAACCATATTTTGATGAACTATATCCACCGCAAACTTTTGAAGAGTTCGTTAAAGAATTGCAATTAGATATCCCTGCTGAAACTTTAGCCAAACTAAAACCTATCTTTGAAAATGCTCAAAAAGCAGATAAAGCGGAAGATATGGAGTTGTCTAATAAGCTATGGCATGAAATCTATCTATTGATTAGTCCGTATATCAAGCCAGTAACATTTGAAGAATACATGTCTGATTTCGAATTTGAAATCAGTGAAGCGGATAAAAAGCAATTAAATCCGCTTTATGAAGAAGCCTCTGCTCTTGATAAAAAAGGGGATTTTGAAAAAGCTCAAGAAAAATGGAAAGCAATTTACAAAATTTTAGAACCATATTTTGCAGCAAATAAAGACACTCTAATCTCTGCTTCTAAAGTAACAATAAACGGTCAAGATTATTTAGCAGAATAAGAAAAGGAATTGGGGTGTCTCATGTTGGGATTCCCCCCCTTTTTTCTTTTCAGACTTCAATTCCGAACTATTTAAATAATTCGGTTAATTTGGTAACCTGAAAATATGAATAAATAAATGCTTATTGATAAAGGGGTGAATGAATTGACGTTTTATCTATTCAAAACAATTGCTCGTAAGGGGACGAATGCCTAAGTCAGTGATTATAGGAGAACACCTACTAGTGGAAGATGGAGCAGTCCGTCTTACAGTGGTTGACACAAATATACAAAATCAATCTTGGTCCGGATCAAAGGATGAAATAAGTCTTTGTGAAGCAGGAACTAGAAGTAATCGTTTTGTAGAGCAAGACGGTGAATTGGTTAATTCCCTATAAAAGCCTGATACTACTATAGTAGAAAAAGAAAACGGAACCCTTCCTCCAATGTTGAAATAACATTTTGGAGGAAGAGCAATTGAGTAGAAAAACTGAGAATACAGCATTTCAATGTGAACATTGCGGTGCGATGGTTGAACCATTAACCAACGGAAGTTTCCGAAATCATTGTCCAAATTGTTTATTTTCAAAACATATGGATAATGTTCCTGGAGACAGAGCAAGTACTTGTAAAGGTTTGATGAGACCAATTGGAGTCGATTATACTGGAAAAAAAGGCTTTCAACTGATCCATCAATGCACAAAATGTCAAAAGATTAGTCGAAATAAAGTGGCTGTTGATTCCATTCAAGAGGATCAAATTATCCAATATATGCAATCAATAGTTTAGTTAAGTATTCATATTATTCAAAGACACATTGGAAATTAACCTTCAATATGTTTTTTATTATTTAGAAGTCAGAAACCATATTCATTTCACCTCTATAACAAAAATATAAGAAGAAGCTCCTTTGTCCCATCTTCCAAAAATAGAATAAATATAAATCCCCTTCTCTTTTGGTACAGAGAAAGTATTATCTTGTATCTTTACTAGCTCAACTTCATCGCCACTCACCCATTCTTCTACTTCCATCCCTAAATGGGAAATTCCTTTAAACTTATTTTAATTTCACTTTGTGGCGAAACAGAAAACGGAACAATGTTTTTATTTGCAATAATTTCTGGCGGCGGAATTTTATCAACACATTCGTTATTTATAATATTTTGCCAACAATATGTACCTTGTACAAACGGTACCTTTTTGCCTTCCGACAATATAACAGGTGTGGGTGGTCCGGCATTATTTAGACTTCCCATTTTAAATTACTCCTATCCAGCATATATGATTGCCAATATCATTTTGCTCTAATAGAAAATGCATTTTACTCAATTTCTCGCCATTGTATAACAAAAAAATGAATTAAGTGAATAATTAGCAAGCCTATATGACACATTACATATAGGAGGTGGAAGAATAATGTCTAGAATAATTGGTGTGGAACAATCATTAACAAACGTTGAAGACGCTTTAAAGGCAAAAGGTTATGAAGTTATTCAACTTCGTACTGAAGACGATGCAAAAAAATGTGATGCCTGTGTAATTACTGGGCAAGATAGAGATATTATGGGAATTAGCGATCCTATCATGGCGGGACCTGTTATTGACGCTGATGGTCTTTCTGCTGACGAAGTACTTCAACGTGTCGATAAATATTTCCACTAATAAATGACTTGGTGCTGTCGCTGTAGTTTTTAGACTATGGAGCAGCACCTTTTAATATTATGTCGATCATAGAATTAAATATCTTCTTTTATCATAATTTGGTCGCCAAAAAACATAAGATTCCACTATTCACACAAGGAGTGGTCGTTTAAATAATTTTTAATGGCAAACACCTAAAGGATTATCGTCTGGATCATAAAAGGAGAATTTCGGAGAACCCTCGCTATGAATAGGGTTTACCTTTACATTCTTTTCAAATAGAAATTTATAGGTTTCTTCAATATCATTATAGGTATGAAATTATAGTATTTTCCCACACCAAAATTATTATTTGGAAACTCCATTGGCTTATGATTTAAAGTTCTAACCAAACATACTACTGTTTGAGAATGTTCAGCAATCTTCATTACAGCAGCCTCTTCTTCAATGTAGATTAATTCAAAACCAAGTATTTTTGCATATCAATCGGCTGAAGTTTTTGGGTCTTTAACAGGAATAAAAACACCTTCCATCCCTTTTAAAAGTTGTTTAGTCATAAAGTTGTTCTCCTTGTAGTGTTTTTACAAACTAATATTTTACTGATTTTTGTTAAATCCTTTTTCAGTTTATAATTTAACACAGTGATCTATTGTCTTTTTAACTAAATTACCCGTATTACGCACTCGACGTCATACTTTTATAGTCTTTACTTATGTAGACCTTGGTGAAAAAACGTTTTTTATCGCACCTATTATTCCAGGCATGAGAAATACGATGCCAAAAAAGATAGTAAGTAAATTGAAATGTTGTGTTTCATAAAAAGTAAACCAATCTTTGAAAATTGAAGAGTCAGTAATTCTTCCAAATAATGTTCCGCTAATATCTCGATAATTAGGCATCCACCCTGTTGTTTCAAATGTAATAAAGATTATCTGTGACAATACGAATACCCCAATAGAAGATACCCAAGGTCTTTTCAAAAATGGAATTTGTTTTTGTTTTTTAGCCATGTAATCAACCTCCCTCCTCCATTAAATACTATTTATAAATGTAAGTAAAATCAAGGGATAAGTACCAAAATTAAACAGTTTTGTTTGTTTTACATTAAAAAACTACTTAAAATAATAACATCCAACTCTCATGGGATTCATCACTACCTCCACCGAGTAGGTCCATCTTGGATTTTCAGTGTACTTCAAAGAAAACTGTAATTTAAGGGCTATCCTCTTTGAACTGTTCGGTCCTTCTCATTCATTCTAGAAGTAAAATTCTGCTTACTTCTGATTGTTCAGTACTTATCGCAAAATAGTTTACAAAGTGTACTTTGCGTTTCCATCAGACCTCCCAGATAAGCACATGTATTTTCACACCATCGTTTCGTCTCATCTACTTGATATGCCCTTCTAAAGAAAGGATGTTGTTTTGTAATGAAACCTTATCCTATCACACCAGTACTTCTATCATTATAGATACTCAACTGGATATGAGTTAGCTAACACCCAACATTTTTATAGCTGTTTTAAACCTTTTTCTAAGGAATCCTATGACAGATATCGCAATGCCTGTTGAAAACTAAACATATTATAAATTAAAGAAAGGGGGAATTTTATTATGTCTCAAAATTGTGGTAGTAACGGGGGTAATGGCTACGGTACAGCATTTGCGCTACTTGTAGTTCTATTCATTCTTCTAATTATTATCGGAGCTGCTTTCCTCTTTAATAGCTATTGACATTTTATCAAAAATCATAGCCATTTAATTCAAAACAATTAAACTTTAAAACCTCTAATGTTCATATAAAAAAAATTCCATTTTTCTTTGCTAAGGGTCACTATCCTTCGGTGACCCTTTTAATATGGAATGCCAAAATGCTTTTTCAATTGATAATAATCTAATATTAAAATGTTTGAAAGGGTTCTTCACCTTACGAAGGATTAAAGAATTTGTAAATTAAAAGTCATAGTTTTTTCATCCTTTCAAAACATAATAAAAAGCCACACCTTGTTAAAAGATGTGACTTCATACATTAGATTAATCAAATTCTAAAACATTTTTTTCTACTTCAACCTTGTAAACACCCCAAGTACTAATTAAAATTGTTTTAAAATTTTCCGTCTCAGTAAATGAATACCAAGATTTTTCATTGAACTCATTAGAAATTTCTTCTGTAAATGTTTCTTGTTCAATATTGGACTTGATTTTATGTTCTTCTTCACGACCTTCGTCAAAGTAAAACTTCACTGTATATTCATACTCCATAAGTCAACACCTCCCATCTATCTATATAATGGATTGTAATGACAAGAATTATGAGCATAATAAAAAGCCACACCTAGTTAGGTATGACATTCCATAAGTAAATTTCTCTTTTGGTCTCCCGATTCAATTCTGCACACATAATTCTTTAAAATTACACCCTATACAATGCCATTTTTCAAGGGTTTGCTCAAATTCCTCAAAATCCACTGGTTCATTGGAGAAAATATCCGCTTGATATTTTTTCATTTCTAACACACTTCGCTGAAACGTATGTAAAATATTGTCCATATCAAATGCTGTAAAGGCGTATTTTTTTCGTTTGCCAGTCAATAAATATTCATTGTAGACATCAATCTGATCCAGAGATACACGATATTTCTGCTGAATATAGTAAGCATAGAGCGCTAATTGCTGGCGATCATCATCGGATTCTCCGCCTGTTTTCCAGTCGATAATAATCCACTTGTCTGCCATCTCATCATAATAATGAAAATCCATTACGACGAAAACTTGTATCCCCTCGATTTTCATAGAACGAAATTGTTCAGGCTCACCGATTCGTAGGGAGCCTTTCTGTGCAGTAATTTGCAGGAACGTTTCACTGTTAAGAAAGTTGTCAAAGACAGCGGTCATACGCTCCTTATAGTCCTGTACAAGTTCAGGATTTAATCGCCCTTCGTAATAAATTTCCTGCATCATATAAAATTTATTAGGTTTATGTCTCCATAAATCCACATGGCGTGTAGAATCGATAAAAGCGGCATTGAGCTGGCCGCGTGCACGATTCACTAGCTCAGCAACAGTCGGCGCCTTGCCGGTTTGTAAATAATCATTGATCGATTGCTCTATTAAATGATGGACGATTTGCCCAAATAAAATCGGCATGGATTGAAGCTTTTTTAAGCGATAGACATGTTGATGATATGGCTCCACATTGTAACTTAGCCAGCCATTATGAGAAAAATAATATTCATAGCCATATTTTCGTGCACAGCTTGTTAACGATTTATGACGTGACAAAGACCATGAAAAAGATGGATAAGGTGTGATTTCAAACATGGATATCGCCTCCCTATATCTGTTTGATAAAATCATATACTAGCTGTACTATTAGCACAATTGTCACAATACGCAGCAATAGCTTTACTTGATTTGCCTTAACCTTTCTTGCAAGGATAATTCCAATTTGCGCGCCAATTACCGAACCAATCATTAAAACAATTGTTAACGGCCAATCAATTTTACCTGTGGCAATATACGTAATCGCAGCTCCTGAGCACATCGCAAAAACACCTACACGCGACAAACCTACTGCTTTCATATAAGAGATTTTTTCATGTGCATATGTATAAAGTGCCAGCGTACTGCTGCCAGGACCGAACATTCCGTCATAAAAACCAACACCAAGAAGTATTGGACCGTTTTTGCGATTCATTGTAAAGCTTTCTTTATCTCCAAATTCAGCCCCTCCTATAAAGGACATAATAAGGGCAAAGCCTAATAATATAATCGCGATGAATGTCAAAGTTTGACTGCTCATAAAAGATGCAAACAGCCCACCAAGTGTACCACCTACCAGGGAAACAAGTAATACTGAACGCATTTCTGACCATAACAATTCTTTTCTTTTATAAATCGTGTAAAAGCTTGAAAAGGCACTGACCATATTTGAAACCTTATTCGCACCTATCGCTGAATGAACTGGTACCCCCATTAACATCATAGTCGGTAATGTAATTAACCCGCCACCTCCCACTAATGTTCCAATGACGTTGCCAGTGATGCCTATTAGTAAAAACAACAAGTATTCCATCTAATCCTTCTTTCTATGACACACATGCTGGTATTCATATGATACAGTATAACAGACTGCTACTTTTTAAGATAAACTACGAGGTGAACGAATGCTTGAACAACAAAAAACACCTACACCGCGTTTTTGTAAGCCGCTAACGCTTATTGTCGCGACCATTTTTATAGCTGGCGTTACGGCAACGCTTATTCAATACAATAAGCTCCCCGCATCTATACCCGTTTTGCAAAGCTTTTCGAGTGAGCATGCACAATTTGGCCCGAAAATCGCCATTTTTTATTTACCCTTTATTGCTTTCATGCTATTTTTACTTTTACAATACTTAGAGATTAAAGCTGCTTATCCTATCCTACGTAAAAATAAGTCTACTTTATCTCATAATGAGCGACAAAATGGGATCATTATTTTTTGTCTCATCAAAAATAGTATACTACTGTACTTTACATATTCACTTTTCAATGACTTAACAGTGGCTTTAGGCCATAATCGTATTTTACAGCAGTGGCATGCTTATTTATTTCTATTTGTACTGTGTACTATATTAATCATGGGAGTCGTTCGTGGGATTTTATTGAGTAAAAAGGAATAAAGCATACTTCACTCCGATACTGGGTTGATGGGAAATTAAAACCACCTATACCTTTGCAATTGTCTCTTATGCAAAAGGAATAGGTGGTTTTATTATTAAATCAATTAATAAAGCATAATAATTAAAACAAGTGTTGCACTAATTATACTTATTTTTATTGTTTCTACTTTATATATGGAATATGTCCGTTCCTCTCGCTTTAGATTATGCCAAATAATGAAACCATATAAAAATGCAAACATAATCATTAATGGTTTATACAATGGACCGACCCATGTTGCCCAAGCAAAAACGCTTGAAAGCATCGCAAGTACAAGTACTAACAGCCACCATATACGCTCAGATGGTTTAGATCCTTCTAGATTATGACGTTTATAATAGTACATAGAGAATATATTTACAGCTACCACAATAAGTGGCAGGATATATATCCATGGTATTGTTTCTACAGAGTATAATGTTTGAAATACTTCATCATACATGTCAGATTTCCCAATAAAAAACTGGCCCGAATCAACATTCAGCATGCCTGTATCTGAAATCTGATAGCGCTCTTCCCGATGATCTTTAACAACGACTACATCTGCAATATGATTACCTAACTTTCCATCTGCCTTTTCGACATACTGTGTTAAGTCTTCAAAAAAGCTATAAACTTTTGTATCTTCAACCTTCTTTATAGAAATATACAAACTCGAACTTCGCGCAAAGAATTTCCCTTCTTTTCCTCCGAAATGCTTATAAATTGTTTGGATGGATTGGCCTGCAGTTTGAGGTGTTGAATTTTGTGGAATCAAAATTAAAAATAGAGCGATCATGGCAATCGTTAGTAGTAAAAAACTTTCCTTCCATAACGTTAAGCCATTTCTTTTCTTATGTTGAATGTGTTCATAAATACGGGCCTTTACAGCCTGATCTTCTGGTAATTTATTGAGTTCCTTCAGTCGATTGTTTAAATCCAAATTCATCACCTCCAAGTATTTTCTCCAAAGCCTTCATAGCATTTCTCTGTGTATTCGCTATTTTCACTGAAGACCACCCTAAAATTTCACTAGTTTCGGCTAAATTCAACTCTTCAATTTTTCTGTAAATAAGAACCTCTCGATATTCAGGCTTTAATAATTGGATTGCTTCATATAACAGTCGACGCTCCTCAGACTGCATGATCCAATCATGTGGTACATATTGTGTCTCCCGTTTTTCATGTTCTCTTTGAAATGGCAATCATTTAATAAGTGCTTTTTTCTATATGTATCATAGACAAGGTTTCGTGCAATTCTCCTTATATAAGTGCCCATAGAAGCCTCATTTCTAAACTGTCCTTTATAAAACACGGATGAAGGTTTCCTGCGTTAAATCCTCCGCTAAACCTGGATCCTAGACCATATAGTAAATAAATTGATAAATGTATTGAAAATATTGTTCATAAAGCTCATCAAACTCCATCTTCTCACCTCTCTTACTTTATTAGACGAATGAGTAAACAAGATTTGTATGTTTAAGTGTAAATTTACTAAGTTAAAAAATAGGCTACCTGACACCATATAGTATCAAGTAGCCTAAATTTTTTAAAGATCCGTTTTCATATTTTCAAATGTATGTATTAACACATATTTTTGTACACCACGAGCCACTTCAACGCTTTCCTGGGCATGATGATGAAGGGATGTTTCATTTTTCATTTTGTATGCATAAACCGCTTCAATTGCTGGCTGCATCCACGGCTGTGTAAGCTGATCGCTTCGCATGTCAGTTGTTCGTCCTTCAAGTGCAGCGATATAACATTTTGCATAGCTAGTTAAAGGCTCTTTATTTATTTTATTAGCCGCATCCTTTGCTTCCTCTAAATTCTCTTCCATGATTGCCTTTATAAATTTACAGTTATACTTCATTGCTGGCTGCTTATATTTTACGATGGCTGTTTCTAATGAGTAAAGCTGGTCTTCCTTTGTACCATAAGCAACAGCGTAAAGATAGACAAAAAACGGATCATTTTTACGATCTTTTACTAGTTTATCTACCATCGTCATATTATTTGTCCTAAATAAAATATGTATATGTCTATAAATCATTACGATCACAATAAGAGCAATAATGCCGATTGTAATGGATAGGCGAACTCCTACTAATGATAGTAATAATGTTAAAATAAAAATGCACAAATAAAATATGGTTAGTTTTGTAATTTTCATAATTCCTCCTACTGTAGTTTCTTCCGCATTTTTCGAGAAAAAATAAAGCCAGCTCCAAGGAAAAATACTAACGCCATAAACTTCATGAGAGGAATAATAAATAACTTGCTAATTACGAGAACAACAAGGATATAATAAACCACCATTGCCAGTAATAATAATGTTAGTTTATTCATGGTTCTCCCTACTTTCATTTAATGCTGCTTCAATGGCCGTTAATGCTTTCGGTCCCATCCCGTGTAAATTTTTTAACGTTGATAAATCAACCTTTTCCAATTGCTCTAATTGTGTATATCCTGCCGCATTTAATGCACGTATAGCAGGCTTCGCTACGCCCTTTGGCCATTCCGTCATTTATGCTCTTCCCTTCCTTTCTCGTCTATTGAGTATCTCTGTTCCAATAATACCTATTAATAGTATAGCAAGTAAGGCGACATGATAATCAACAAAAAAGTCGTAAATGCTATATTATAATAACGGCATATTGCGGTGATAATACGCCCTCCGAATCAATTATGCCTCGGCATAATTGCGTCCTGAATCGGCTTTGGCTTAGGCCTGCGTGATGCAGGTCAGTTAGCCGTTATCGCATGGATGCGATGATATTAGGCTAACATCCTTTATGAACTCCTTTCCGATTCCGTGACATCCGCCGGAGGCTTTAACTTCTTTCAGCTACTGAAAGAAGTTTATATAAAACTGACAATCAAGCATCCTTTTACTACCTGCTCGATGAATTGCATTCCTTTCACCTCTCTGCTTTATTATGCAATCGAATATGATGAAATGCAAATGAGCTAGGATATTAGAGTATATTAAACATTGCAATGAAGGCGGCAATCAGATTGACAATGCTATGGATGCCCCAGCTTGTTAGGATGGAGCCATTAGATTTTCGTTCATTGATCCACCCCATAAAATAACCTACAAATGCGGTTGCTATAACAACTAATACTACAACGCCAAAAGGAATAAAAGAAAACATCATCAATCCATGTAAAATACCAAATAGTAAACTTTGTATGATATTTCCCATTTGAAAACCAAACTTATGCTTGAATCTTTTTAATAAAAAGCCTCGGAATAACAGCTCCTCTGACAACCCTGTTTGTACAATTGAATGGAAAAGTGCCGGAATGAGCGCTGAAAAACCAAGTCCTGTAAAACGATTGGTTGCTAAGGTTGAACTGTCTAGGTAGAAATAGCTGATTGTAGTAAGGGGTACGAATAATAAAATAGTAATGAATAAAAACCATAGAAAATAATTTCCTTTATTTTCAATGACGGGCTTTTGAAGGCCGAGCCATCTTAAAAATGATTGTTCCTTTCTTGTTGAGAAAAACCACCAAATAAACGGTATAACCGAAAATAAAATGACCTGAAAAACTGCACTAATTACACTTTCCAAAACCATAATTTTTCCCCCTGTTCAAAATGTTTTACATGAAGAATGACAAGCGACGGTGAATGGTTCTTTTCGGAAATCGACGGTAACTCTCTCGTTTCATCGATTGGCTTAGAAAAATCGTCGGTAGTCAGTATTGCTGTCCTTCTTCATATTAAGCATATTAAAGAGCAGAGTTAAAATCAATCTATTTTTAACGATAATCGTTAAAAATTTATTCTTTATAATTAAAACATAATAAAAAAAGCAACTAGAATATACTAGTCGCTTTCATTCTTTATTCGGATTTCGCTCAATAAAATCTGTAATTTCATCTTTTAAATCATAAACTAAATTAAAATAATGATGTTCGTTCATTGCACCCTTCTTTCGCCATTTTTGCATTTCTTGATAGTGGAAAGTCACAAAATAATTTATTATTTCACGTTGGTCAATACCTTCTCTTTTTGCCATATCGACAATAGAAAGTCCTTCTTTCCAGTATTGATCATACACTTCTTGCTCGATCCCAAGAACCTTACAAATAG
This sequence comes from Lysinibacillus sp. 10T31, assembly GCF_056394365.1. Classification (NCBI taxonomy): domain Bacteria; kingdom Bacillati; phylum Bacillota; class Bacilli; order Caryophanales; family Bacillaceae; genus Lysinibacillus; species Lysinibacillus sp. 10T31. The sequence goes on along the minus strand of NZ_JBFTHS010000007.1, from coordinate 112,672 downwards.
CAGCATAGTCGTACTTTACGTGGTAAACAAGCTGTCCTTCTTCACCATTTGCATGTTGTTGAATAACATTATTTGCATATCCAATTGGTGTAAAGCTCATTAAAGTATACTCGTGAGAAATAATTTTTTGAATGGTACTTTCATTTTAAACCTCCTGCATGTTTCCACTAGTGTGTGAGGTTTTAAAAAATCATATTCCTTTTAGATCACAATGCCTTGCGAAAAGAATAGCACCATTTTTCATAACCTAATCGATCTTCATAAAAACGATGCGCACTAGTCCTTTGAACGCCAGACTCTAAAGCAATATAGTGCGCACCTTTTTCTTTGCCCCATTGGTGAAGATAATGTAATAATTTCTCACCATAGCCGCTTGAACGATACTTTTCATCCGTTACTAAATCATAGACAAAAATATGGCATTCACTGTAAAAGTTGACTCTCCAACTTAATCCGGCGACAACAACCATTTTTTTGTTTTCGTATAAAGCAAATAACATATAGCCATCTTGGATCATTTCTTTTAATAATAAGAGATACTTTTCTACTGTTAATTCCGTACGAAGTTGCGCCATAACGGCATATGCTTCCATCCACTCCTGTTGCGTTGTTAATTGTTTGATTGTTACGGTCATTATTCGAACCTCCTTTTACCAATATTTAATAAAATGAAATACTCCATCGTCTATTTTCATCCCAAGTTTCTCATATAGTTTTTGAGCACGAACGTTGTCTGTCGCTGTTTCTAACCCAATATACCGCGCATCATTCTGTATACAGTATGAATAACACTGTTCAATTAGGTCCTGTGCTACGCCTTGCTTCCTAGCATCCTCTGCCACATATAAATCGTTTAAAATAAACGCCCTTTTCATTGCAACAGATGAAAAAATAGGATAAAGCTGGACAAAACCAACTGGCTGCGTATCCAAATAAGCAAGAAAAATAATCGACTCCTCCTTATTTAAACGCTCCATGAGAAACTGCTCAGCCTGCTCTAAGTCTGATGGTTGACCATAAAATTCTCGATAAGCATTAAATAATGGCACCACGTCCCCAACAGTTGCTAAGGTTACTGTACAAATCTTCATTATCGATTCTCCCCATTTCTTTTAATATGTAATTCTAGTATTATGATAAAAAACAAACTGACATTTAAAAAGAAACAGTTCTCGACATTTCACCATGTCAAGGAGGGGCTTTATGGAGGATTTTATTTTCTTATTCACAGATGAAGAGGCAAAATATAAACAAATTTATCAGCAAATCAAATGGTTAATTGAACAAGGGAGATTGACAACGAATGATTCTCTTCCTTCTATTCGAAGGCTAGCCGAAACTTTACGTGTCAGTCGGAATACAACTTTAACTGCATATGAGCAGCTCGTAGCGGAAGGATACATACGTGGTGAAGGACGAAAGGGTTATTTTGTCAATGAATTTGAACAGGTTTTTCTACAGGAGGAGGAACGGCCAAGCCTTACTCCAAAAACGAATAATAACAGTAGAGATATCATCATTGACTTTCGTGCTGGCGCAGTCGATCAACAGCATTTCCCTCTGAAAATATGGCGTCAAATGGCTAATCAAGTGTTACCTTTACAAAAGTGCTATAAATATGGTGACCCTTTCGGCGAGCCTCTTTTAAAAGAACAACTTGTACATTATTTGCTTCAAGCTCGTGGCGTTCATGTAAATGAAGAGGACATTATTATCGGTAGTAGCACGCAACAAATGTTGATTTATCTCGGCTTTCTATTAAAGCAAGATTTCCCAAGTGTTATTTTAGAAGACCCTGGCTATAACGGTGCACGAGAAGCATTCAAGCTGCATGACTTTCATATCGAGACATTACCTGTGTTGGAAAACGGTGCACAGCTTGATCATTTACAGCATTTACATTCGCGCTTACTCTATGTCACACCTTCTCATCATTTTCCATATGGCGTTTCTATGAGCATTCAGCAGCGGCAAGCTTTAATTCAGTGGGCTAAAAAAGTTGATGGCTATATACTTGAGGATGATTATGATGGGGAATTTCGTTATACGCAACAGCCATTTCCTGCTCTCGCCTCACTCGACAAGTCACGTGTGATTTATATGGGAACATTTTCAAAATCATTTTTACCAGCTATTCGTTTAAGCTATATGGTGCTACCGAAAGCACTTGTTCAGCCATATAAAGAACGCTTTGCTCATTTTGAACATAATGCTTCATCCTTACATCAATTAACAATGGCGAAATTCATGGAACAAGGTGAATGGACACGACATATTAAAAGAATGCGAATTACCTATAAACATAAAATAAATACACTCGTAGAGGAACTTAACAAGCAATTCGGAGAAAAAATTACGATTCTTGGAGAGCAATCTGGACTTTATATATTGATCAAGGTTCATACACAATTTTCAGAAGAGCAGCTCATTGAAAATGCACAACTATACGGAGTCAAGGTCTACCCTACGAGCCTATATTTTCTACAACAACCAAGCGTTGTGCCCATTATACAATTAGGCTTTAGCAAGTTAAAAATGGAGGAAATCATCCTCGGTGTGCAACTGCTAAAAAAAGCTTGGATCACAGAAAGATAAGCCATAACTGTATCGGTTATGGCTACTCATTATCACGATAATCATATGTTTCATCAGGTACATTCAATGTCACACCGTTAATACTTACTGTATCATCATCGCTCCAGTGAATGTATGCTCTATTTTCTCGATATTGCCAATATATTTTCTTGGACTTTCTCTTTTCATGATTGAATACTAACTCTCCCAACACAGAAAAAGATGTCGTCGCACCAGCGTCTGAAACATAAGCTTTCACTGTATAGGTTCCTTGTGGAGATGTAGATTCAGCAATCAGCTCTTGTTTAAACCTAGTCCAATCAAAAAACACCCAATAAATACCGTACCCTATAATACCAGCAAAAAACAAAACCCAAATAAGTAGCACTAGAAGCGTTTTTTTGTATATTTTCTTTCTTTCTAACTTCTCGGCATCGTTCATCTGCATCCCCCAATCTGTTTATATAGAGACGATTTTAGGGGAGTTGATGTTTCCTTAATTAGGAAATCCATTCATTAGAGCAGTTTTTTCGGGAACTGATTAGTTCTCGCACTAACCCGATCAGTTATCTCCTGGACCCGATCAGTTCTCACACTGACCCGATCAATTTTCTTTTCAACCCATATAAAAGGAATTTGCACCGCTACCTCTGCGCAAATTCCTATAATTTTGTTAAAAATAATCAATGAAGGTTGGGATGCCTACTGGTAGCACCGTCTCTAGTAATGCAATTTCAATGGCATTGCCTTGTAAACGCTCGATTTTTTCTAAATAGCTCGGTCGTTTATAGCCAAGTAACATCGTAGCAAGTGTTTGAACCGTTAGCTGAATAGCATTTTCAGACTGTGTCTCACTCACCTTTTCGACAGCAACTTTTCCGTTCTGCTTCGTTATGACAAATGTGCCATTATTCCATGCCACAATGCGATCACTAACAGCGAGTCGAAGCTGAAAATCATTTCCCTTAAATGGATAGCGTAACAGAAATTCTTTTACATCTACAATCCGTGCCATAAAATAAGGGGATACCTTTTGTATAATCTCACTATCCTCTAATAAAAAGGCAACGGCTTCATTGCCAGTCGTTTTACCATAGACATTGTAAATCATCGAGCTGTGCGCTGAGACAAAATTCCATAATCCTTTACGCGCCTCTTCCTGCAAATAGACAATTTCATCGATGTAATAGTTTTCCTCCATAATGCGATAAAACATATAACCTTGAGGCATATCATCCTCATCATAATACACTGCTGCCTGGAGGTTCACATCACTATCGATAAATTTTTCTTCCCAAAAATCTTCTTGAAATTTTTCATTCCAAGCAATACTGTTACGTACCATGACACCGTGCGTCTTCTTGGCATAGTGGGCATAAATGGTCACAACATCTTCATGTTTCGGGTCGACACGGCGAATTTTCCCGTTTAAGCCTGCATAGTGCGGGAGCTGTGTGTCCTTGATTTGAAATTCCACAATATCACTCATAATTTCCCAGCCCTTTTTTCGGTAATAAGGGATAGAATATGGAAATAAATAGGATATACACAATCCTTCGTTTCGCATCCGCTCTAGACTCTCAATAATAAGGCTCTCCATCAAACCATGCCTAGAATATTCAGGGTACGTTCCGACCGCAGTAATGCCTCCCATTTCATAGATTCTACCATGAACATTGACTTCAAATGGTAGGCTTAAAATTTGAGATACAAGGTGTGAACCATCGAACCAACCAATCGCATGTCCCTCATTAAATTGCTTACTTTTAGCATTCACGAAGCGACGATCCTTGTGAATGGACATAGACATTTGAAAAACATAATTAAGCAAGTCTATTGACTGTGCCATTTCATCTAATCGAATTTCTCGCATAACTAAGCCTTTACGTTGATTCATGATTCCCTCTCCTCATCAAATAACTCTGAAAAAATGGTGTTCGGTGCATTTAAAAAGCGCTTCGTAACAATGTAATGTATAGTATCCTCATAACGAATAGATTCAATCTCCCCATTATCAAAACTATAGATTGTAGCATTTGGATAGCCAAGTAAAATAGGTGAATGAGTGGCGATAATAAATTGCGCCTCATGCTCTAAATCTTTGATAATTTTGAGGAGGCTCAGCTGTCTCGTTGGTGACAATGCCGCTTCTGGCTCATCCAATAAATAAATGGCCTTGCCTTTGAAGCGATGCATAAATAGCGATAAAAAGGACTCGCCATGTGATTGATGATGTAACGACTTACCACCAAAAGCGGCATACTTATTAGGATGACTATCCAACAAATCAATATGACTCGCAAATTGATAAAACGTTTCCGAACGTAGGAAAAAGCCATTTGAAACCTTTGGCCACCAGGATAAACGGATGAATTCGCCAAGTGCAGATTCCGCTTTATGTACTTCATATAAATTTTGTCGGCCACCCCCCGCTGTATTAAAATCACAGCGATCAGCTATAGCCTCCAATAGCGTTGATTTCCCAGAGCCATTTTCCCCTACGAAGAAGGTCACGTTCGTAGGAAACTCTAGCTCCTGTAAATCCTGCAAACTTGGTATATTAAAGGGATACTGGTCTTTATCAATATCTTTCTGTAATACCTTACATGATTTTAAATACATTTTATTTCCTCCCTTACTACTATTATATCGCGCTTACGCTACTCTGAAACCGACCTTTTTTCAAAATACAAGCTACACACCCCTAAAATAAATAATAGACTTATTCCAAAAAGGGAAATGGGCGACCATGATAGCCTTGAGTCAAACATCTGAAAGAAAAATGTGAATATCGGAACAAAGCATAAACTCATCATTATCATTAAAGGTGAACAATACTGAATACCTATCTGCAATAAATACATAGGAAGCACGACGCCCACTGCTGTTACTGCGATTATCCATGAAATATTTCCCGAGAAATACTTGAAAAATATGTCGAAAGTCGCGAAAAAAGATAATAAAATTATGCCATAATAACGATTAACTAAAATCATAGAAGTAGTCCAACCGGCCTCACTTAATCTCTTAGAATACATCGTACAAAGTACAGCCCCAATCCCACAACCAACACTCGCTATTAACGCTAAGATCACGGGCAAAGTTATGTCCATTTGAACAACTGATTTCCCACTTACGACCGCTAATATTAATATAGTACAAGCGATAAATGTCCCCATGGCAATTACCCATTGTGATTTCGGAATTGACTTCTTTGCAAAAACAGCTAACACCAAGACAAACAGCGGTCCAATGCCCATCTCAAGTGCACATACAATCGCTGACTCTGCATATTATCAATTATGCCTTGGCATAATTGCGTCCGGAATCGGCTTTGTACTTGTACAAAGACTCCTTTCCGATTCCGTGACATCCGCCGGAGGCTTTAACTTCTTTCAGTGGGTAAACAACCGCTGAAAGAAGTTAAAGCGAAATAAAAGCCCATAAATGCTAACACGGATGCTACATTCAGCTTCACTACATAATTAATATTTCCCTTCCACAGATTAGCTCGTTTATGCTTGCGTGCAAAAAAAGAGAAATAAATAGCGGTAATGAAAAAACTAATACCAGTAAATAAAAATGTCGGTACTTCTTGCACCTGCTTTGCATAGAAAACCTGGCTTATCGATGTTAAAAGTGCTGATAATACAAGAGCTACTAATCCTACTGTTGTTGCCTGTTTTTTTGTAATCTCCATATATTTCCTCCTATTTGTTTTTATAAACACATACAGACTGAGAATTTTGTCGATGAAGCAATTCAGCTTTTCTGAGCGATCCGCTATTCGAGCGTCTCTCAATTTCCCAAATCAATTATGCCTCAGCATAATTGCCGCTGTCGCTTTGCTTTCGCTACATAAAACATTTGTAGCTGACGCTTTGCCTTTCGCTACATAAAACATTTGCTGAAAGAAATTAAAAAAACTTCATCTCAAATAAATATAGAGACGAAGTTTTCCGCGGTACCACTCTGATTAGCTAAAAAGCTCACTTTACTATAACGGTAGCTGCCGTTTATGCTTACTTCATTCGGCATAAAAACTCCTGGACGAGTTCATAAATGATTTGCGATGATTTTCACCAGCCATCACCTCTCTAAAGCAAACTACATTCATTACTACTTCCAATCATTGTTAATTTATTTTCGATACATCATAGTTCATTTCAACTTTTTCATCAAGCAACTATCCAAAATATATTCCCCTGCAGTATATCAAATGTTCTATATTATAAGTTCTTTTCATACATTGAGTAAAACCTTCCCCTACTAATTATCCTCATAAAAACCCTATCTCATTTACATTACATACGAGCAATTAAGGAAGGACTTTTTTTCTAGGTTCAATAAAAAAAGTTATAAGGAGAAAAATTATGTTTGTAACTCATTTTTATGAAAACAAGACGTCCGTTTTAAGTCAGCTGCTTGTAAATTTACCTACTGTCGAAGAGAACATTAAAATTAAAGGACGTAAAGCAAAAGTTGTTCAGATTGTTCAAATAGACGACAACAACTATCAAGTGAGTATTATCTTTGAAAAAGTGCCTAAAAAACAACCATTAAAAGAAATTGGCAAGAAAAAGAGATAGCTCTTCCCTATTTACCTTCCGACGCTATCATATAATGATGGCGTTTTAACTTTTAAAAAAGCGGGAATCAAACTCTAAGAAAAAAATCCATCGAGAATTATTCTCACTAAAATAAATGTCTTCATGTTGACTTTTTAATTGATAACAATTATCATTATCAATAGATTATTTCTTTACTCCGCAATGCTTAGTTCAGAATCCCCCTATTTTTTTGAAATAAGCATGTATCAAACGGATATTCTTACATCAGACTAAGAATATCCGTTTTTTAACTTTTAGAGTTCTTTGTGCCAAGCACAAAACCAAATCCGGACGTAATTATGCCAAGGCATAATTGATCTTTGATTTATTGGAGAGATTTACATAAATAAAGGAGCTGTTTTACATGGATTATCGTATTGAAAAAGACACTATGGGTGAAATTAAAGTACCTGCAGATAAAATTTGGGGTGCTCAAACGCAGCGCAGTAAAGAAAATTTCCAAATCGGAACAGAACAAATGCCTATTGAACTAATTCAAGCAATGGCCATTTTAAAGAAAAGTGCTGCGATCGCCAATAAAAAACTTGGTAAGCTTTCAGATATTAAAACAAATGCGATTGTGCAAGCAGCTGATGAAATTTTAAAGGGTCAATGGGATGATCAATTCCCTCTTGTAGTTTGGCAAACTGGTAGTGGTACACAGTCAAATATGAACGTCAATGAGGTAATTGCGCACCGTGCAAACCAACTTTTACAAAATGCTAGTGAGGCTGAACGCATCCATCCAAACGATGATGTCAATAAATCTCAAAGCTCAAACGATACCTTCCCAACGGCTTTGCATATTGCAGCAGTGTTAAAAGTTGAAGATTATTTACTGCCTCGGCTACGCTTACTAAAAGCAACACTCGATGACAAAGCAGAGAATTTCAAAGATATTATTAAAATTGGTCGTACTCATTTACAAGACGCAACACCACTTACTTTAGGTCAAGAAATAAGTGGCTGGGCAGCAATGCTTGCTAAATCTGACCATATGATTGTCCAAAATATTGAATATATGAAGGAACTAGCGATTGGTGGAACAGCAGTTGGTACGGGTATTAACGCACATCCTGAATTTGGTGAGCGTGTAGCAGCGGAAATTAGTGAATTAACAGGAAAACATTTTACTTCTGCCGCAAATAAATTCCATGCACTGACGAGTCATGATGAAGCTGTTGTCGCCCATGGCGCATTAAAGGCTCTTGCAGCTGACTTAATGAAAATTGCCAATGATGTTCGCTGGTTAGCGAGCGGTCCTCGTTCAGGTATCGGTGAAATTACGATTCCAGAAAACGAGCCAGGCTCATCCATTATGCCTGGTAAAGTAAATCCAACGCAAAGTGAAGCGATGACGATGGTTGTTACACAAGTCGTCGGCAATGATGCAACAATTGCCTTTGCCGCTTCCCAAGGTAACTTTGAGTTAAATGTCTTCAAGCCAGTCATTATCTATAACTTCTTACAATCAACTCGCCTACTAGCAGACACAATGAAATCATTTAATGACCATTGTGCTGTCGGTATCGAGCCAAATAAAGAAGTGCTCGACCACAATTTACAAAATTCATTAATGCTTGTAACTGCATTAAACCCTTATATCGGTTATGAAAATGCGGCAAAAATTGCGAAGCAAGCCCATAAAGAAGGTACGACATTAAAAGAAGCAGCGATTGCATCTGGTTTACTAACAGAGGAACAGTTCGATGAATATGTGGACCCTGCGACGATGATTTATCCGAATGTAAAGTAACAGGAATGGAAGCTAAACACACAACACCCTGGTACAAAAAAGATTGAGGCGAAATGCTTCAATCTTTTTTTATTAAGAATTTTTTTCAAAAAAAGCTGTCGCTATTCTTTGTAGATTTGCGATCTGAATCCCTATTTTTAGCTAGACATGACACTAATTATTGTTTTATTATAAAACGATTAGAGAAATTGATATCAGCTGATTAAAAAATGGTAGAGGGGTGTTCCTTGAGTGACAAATAGTAAAATGAATCCGAAGGTTGATGAATTTTTAGGTAAAGCTAAAAAGTGGCAGGAAGAATATTCGGTGTTGAGAAATATCGTTCTTGACTGTGAACTGACTGAAGAATTTAAATGGATGCATCCTTGTTATACGCTTGAGAAAAAAAACATCGTGTTAATACATGGATTTAAAGATTATTGTGCACTTCTGTTTCACAAAGGTGCCTTGTTAAAGGATGCCCATGGGATATTAATTCAACAAACTGAAAATGTACAGGCGGCGCGCCAAATCCGTTTCACAAGCGTCCAAGAAATAGTTGGAATGGAAACTATGATAAAAGACTATATTCATGAAGCCATTGAAGTTGAAAAAGCAGGTATAGAAGTGCCAATGAAAGAGCATAAGGAATACATAATTCCTGAAGAACTTCACAATAAATTCAGTGAAATGCCTACCTTGAAAACTGCTTTTGAAGAATTGACGCCAGGACGTCAAAGAGCATATATTCTACATTTTTCTCAACCTAAACAATCCAAAACTCGGGTGTCAAGAATTGAAAAATGCACGCAGCAAATTCTTGATGGTAAAGGATTAAACGATTAAGTTTATTCTTGAGGAAAAAATGAATTAAACTCGTTTTAAAAAAGATTGGAGCAAATTGCTTCAATCTTTTTTATTTCGAGATTCAATGAAAAAAGACTATCTGTTTACTAGATAGCCTCTTCGATAAAATAACATAGATTATACTTTTTTGAACAGGATGCCATTGTTTCTAATCCTATAAGTAGACCACAGTTTTACTCCTCCTAGAGCAATTCATCTAGGGTTTTATTCAACGTTTTACATATAGCTATACATAAATTCAATGTTATTATATTTACCTAATTCAATTAAACCAATTGTTTGCATAATGACCCCTCTTTTTCAGCCAATTCACCTTGGATACTTATACTATTGGCGACTGTTTCCCTAAATGCTGATTTAACAAATGACAATAAAAAAACCACTCAATGTGGAGTGGTCATGATTATTATCTTTATCAAATTTTTAAGCTTTCGATCTATCAGTTAAATCTGAAGTCAATATGCTCGATCGGCCAACAGATTATACTTGTTGTACCCTTTATTTTTTCTTTAGGGATGAACCCTAACTCGGGATTTCTACTATCATTACTCTTACGACGATTATCGCCTAATACAAAGTAATACCCTTCTGGTACGGTAGTTTCGCCTAAGTCTTGTTCTAACGTAAAATCATAAGTCAGTGACCCGGTATCATTTAATTCCTTCTTGTACTGATCTAAATAAGGTTCACTGTACTTTTCTCCATTTATGTATAATTGATCATTCTTATACTCGATTTTATCTCCTGGTAAACCAATGATACGTTTAATAATATTTTTTTCTTCATTGTCAATCATAACATTATTAATAACAACAATGTCAAATCGATCAACTGACTTAAATTTCGGACCGATTTTATTAACAATAACACGATCATTTTCTTCCAGTGTCGGCTCCATAGAAGCACCTTTTACGAGTACTGGCGTAAATAAAAACTGCTTGATGACAAACGCCACCAATAAAGCGAATGCAATTGCCTTTATCCATTCAACTAACTCATTTTTTAGTTTTCCCTGTACTTTTTCTTCCAAAATTTCACCTCCCAGTGTTTCTCTTATCTAATACGTAAAAAAAGGAAAATAGTTTCAATTTTCTGTTCGTAATCCTAAAATAAACAAACATAAAGGGCATTTCTATTTACATAAGGCACATTTTTATAGGGAGACAAATTTGTCTCCCTCTCCATTTTATATAGACAGCCTTTTCACGTCCTCGAATTCGTTCCAAGACTTCTACCGCCGTCATTCTCCCAACGATCAATGTCCCAAACAACATCAACATCTTCCCAGCCGTCATGTATTTCTCCGTTAGGAAGGGTACCAGTTCTTACTATAGAAATAATACATCATCCTTTTTTTATCAATTTCGCCTTGGCGTAATTGAGTCTGGATTTTGAATTGTGCCAGCACAATTCAAAATCCATGACATCCGCCGGAGGCTTTATCTTCATTCAGTAGGTGTTTGACTGAATGAAGATAAATATTTCATGCTTCTATATTATGTAATGTTATTTGTTTTGTTCATCGCCAAAAATGGGGGTTGTTTGGGAGCTAATCACCAACAGCCACAGAACATAGCACAATTTCTAGGGTTGCATACTCTTTAATACCGATAATATGCACTATCTGTTAGGGTAGCGTATCGTTAATGTAGTCAAACTGATATGTTTTTTTCTGGAAGAAAGTATACTGTTCATGAATGAATAAATAAAAAACATACTAACATTAGTATGTTTTTTATAAGAAAGAGTGAAAGCTTCGAGGGGCTAATAAGATAGAAACTTTCGTTTTATATTTTTCCAACCTAAAAATTCTTTTATATATTCAGCAGGTGTTATTAAAAGTAAGCTTTTAAATTCTTTGTAATAATGTAAAGGATCATAGTAACCATATTGGTCAATGTTTACAGGTGTTCCTTCAAAAGAAAAATGTTGAAGTAAGAGTTGAATACGTATGAATTTACTTAGTTTTTTTGGTCCAAAACCTGTTTTTTTGTAGAAAAGTTCTCGGATATATCGCTCAGAATAACCTGTTTTATGCTGAATTACATCTGGTAAGAACAGCCCATTATTTTCAATAATAGAATCAAAACAAGTAGCGAATATTTCATCACCCAAGCTTTTTTCCTTTTTTTGAGAACAAAAATACTCATTACAAATCTGCACTCTTTGTTCGAAATCTCCTGCTTCAAAAACAGCTTGGAAAAATTTAGAGTCTAGTGTGCAGCCTAATTCAACATTAACAAACGGTTGTTGAACAATTTGTTTTAATGCGCAATTGTATTGAATAACTGTTTGTTTTGGATTTAGACGAACACCAAAATATTTCCCTTTTGGGGTAAATGAATAAATTTCACGTGTAGTCGGGGTATTCCCTAAGACCACCTTTTGATCTTTGCCCAAGTAAAACATTAAATCTTGGCAAGCATCAGGAATAACATGAATATCACTATTAATGCCTATTGGTTCAAACTCATAATAAAATAGTATATCCTGGTTTAAATTGCTGTTTGGAGCCAGTTCTCTATAAGAATACGTTTTTTGAACCATTTCAGGTTGGATTGGATAATAGCTACTCAATAAGCCGCCCCCTCACTTCACTCTTAGGTAAAATTAAAAGAATCCTTGCGCCTGTTCATTGTAACTAGCTAAGACACATTTAGTTGATTGATACGATTCTAAAGCTTTTAAATGATTTTCTCGACCGACGCCTGACTTTTTGTAGCCGCCAAATGCTGCACCAGCAGGGTATTGGTGATACGTATTTATCCAAACACGTCCTGCTTGGATCTCTCGACTTGCTTTATAGGTAACGTTTGTATTACGTGACCATACAGCTGCCCCTAATCCATACATAGTATCATTTGCAATTTCAATCGCTTCCTCGAAGGTTTTAAACGTAGTCACTGCCAATACAGGACCGAAAATTTCTTCTTGGAAAATACGCATTTTGTTATTGCCTTTAAAAATAGTTGGTTTAATATAATAACCATCTAAATTATCAAGGTGATTTTCGGCGCCACCGATTAAACATTCTGCGCCATCTTGTTTGGCAATTTCAAAATAAGAAAGAATTTTTTTATGTTGTTCTTCTGAAGCCTGTGCACCCATCATTGTTTCAAGATCGAATGGATCACCAACTTTAATTTGCTTTACTCGTTCAATGGCTTTTTCCATGAAACGATCATAAATTGACTCATGGATCAAGGCTCTAGATGGACAAGTGCAAACTTCACCTTGATTTAAAGCAAACATAACTAATCCTTCAATCGCCTTATCTAGATATCCGTCATCAGCATCCATGACATCTTCAAAGAAGATATTAGGAGATTTGCCACCTAACTCTAGTGTAACAGGAATTAGATTCTCAGATGCATATTTCATAATCAGTTTGCCGACAGCTGTAGAACCCGTAAAGGCCACTTTGGCAATACGTGGGCTTGAAGCTAACTCTTTCCCTGCCTCTACACCAAAACCATTAATGACGTTTAATACACCTTTTGGTAATAGGTCTTGAATAAGTTCAACAACGAATAAGAATGATACCGGCGTTTGTTCTGCTAATTTTAATACAACACTATTTCCTGCAGCAAGTGCTGGCGCCAATTTCCAAGCTGCCATTAAAATAGGAAAGTTCCATGGAATGATTTGGCCAACTACACCAATAGGTTCTTGGTAATGATAAGCTACTGTATCCTCATCAAAAGGTGTCACTTGCCCTTGTTGTGCGCGAATGGCACTTGCAAAATAGCGGAAATTATCAATTGCCAATGGAATATCAGCATACATAGTTTCACGAATCGCTTTCCCATTATCCCAAGTTTCTACCCTTGCAATTTTTTCAAGGTTTTCTTCCATACGATCAGCAATGGCTAATAAGATACGTGCCCGTTCTGCTATGGGTGTTTTCCCCCAAGTTTTTTGGGCTTCATGAGCGGCATCTAATGCTAGCTCTACATCTTCTTTTGTTGAACGAGCTACACGTGTAAATACTTCTTTCGTGATAGGCGTAATATTATCGAAATACTCTCCATTTACAGGTGCTACCCATTCACCACCAATAAAATTGTCATATTTCTTTTTGAATTGAATGCCAGATTCTTTAATATTCGGTTTAACATTTAGCATAATTATCGACCCCTTTAATGATGATGTTGATGCTGTTGTTCTTCTTTTGCAGGTACCTCATGTTGAATCTCAAAACTACTTAATACTAGTACACAAATCATTAAACCAGCCACAATGTAAATATGCTTTGGAATGGCTTTTATAAAGATAGGAAACATCTCACGATTCCATACACCGATAGAAATGATAGCACTTACAATAAACATCATTGTAAAAAAGATAATGCTTAACGTTAAATATTGGGTGGTCATTAATGTTAGCATCGCGCCCATCATTGCTCCCATAAAACTAGATCCTACACTTTCCATGAATAGGTACATTGGTAAGCCTATTGACAGTAAATAGCCTAATGCAATAGAAATAATAATAGATGCTATTGCACCTAGTACCATATCGGGAAGCCAGGTAGCCATATTCATCCCAACAGCAGTACTCATTGTCATAGAAATCAGCATTATACAGCACTTGGCCATGCCATGATTGGCAAAACGCTGTTTTAATAAACGGTTAGTGATTACCGTAAAAGTAACAATCACTAACATGCTTAGGAATGGTAGCATATAATCACTCCTTTAAGAGGTTTATTGTATATGACAAGATGAAGTTGTGTGACACTTCTTGTCCGGTCTAGGAACGTCTATTGCTGGGTTTCGATCAAAGAATCCAACTGGCTTTAATTGGAAATTGATGTATGCAGTTGGCATTACAGGCCAATCTTCAGGGCGCGGAATATGATGATGGCCCATTGTGTACCAAACGACAATATCTTCATCATCAATTGAACGGTTATTCTCAACGTATTTTGGAAGTCCATCTCCTCCAACATGTTGATTTGGATACATACCTGTTGCATATTTTTCATTTTCATCAAACTGCGTTACGTGTAAATGGTGTTTAAGGAAACCAGCACGTTTCATAACGCTTGATTCTTCATGAGCAAATGGGAAGCAATTTTCGCCAGGCAAAATTTTATATCCAACAGGTTGATTCACTCGGTTAAGTGAGTTTTTATTGATAATTTTCCAAGTACGCTGATTTTTTAAATCTAAATTACGTAACGCTTCCTTCTCCGTTTTAAAGATACGTGAAAGAGGATAGAAACCATTACTATTCGGATTGTGCTCTCCCAATGTTTCTGATACTGTTTCTGTTTCAACTACTGAGTTATTTTCACCGTCTAACATCGTATCAAGTCGGAAATTAAAGAAGTGTTGATGATGTGATGCGTTTAATCCTGGAGAAATCTCAGATCCATATTTTGTTTGGATGCCATCTTCACATGTACCAGTGCTTAAAATACCTGTTAGTTTGACTTCAGCTTCAATCGTACCGTCTTGGTAGAAACTCCAATAGAAGCCGTAATCATAATTTCCAACTGTACAGAAGAATGAAATCACTAGACGACGTGAGCGCCGAACTTCTACATGGCCTGTACGCCAATCTGTATGTTTCCAGCCAATCCCGTAATCTTCTTCGTGTAAGCAAATCGCATTTTTAATCGTACGCGCATTTCCTTTAACATCAGCTACAACACCATCAAAGTATTGAATTTCGCCTAAGCAGTCGCAACCTAATTCTAACGAATTGGCTAATTGACCCATTCCATATTCACCAGCATCAAAGGCATTTTGTGTGTTATGCGAAAATGTTGGTTCACCATAAGGGACAACCATTTCTGATAATGCTGCACGATAAAGAACAGGACGATCCTTGCCTTTGTCATGGTAATTAATTGTGTATAATACAAGGCCCTCACGTGGTGTAAATCCATAGCGGAAACTCCACTTTTGCCATTTGATCAAATTACCTTCAATTGTAAAGCTTGGACCTTCAGGTTGAATGATTTCCAATGGTTTTAAGTCATTTCTAAACACAATTGATTCATCAACTTCAGGATGGTAATTACCTGATGTTGTTGGGATTGGACGTACTCCATGATCTTCTACTTTGTAAACTTCCATTTTGTTTAGGTCTACATACGTTACAATACCTGTTAAAGGGTAAGCATATCCGTTATCTTCTAGTGATTTTTTTTGCCAACAAATCGCACGAAGTAAACGTTTACCTTCATGTTCCTGAACACCAAAATTCCCTGCTGACCAAGGATCCACCATGATTAACTCAGGGTTGTCAATGCCACGTTTCTGTATAGCTGCTACAAAATCAGGGTGGCTCTTTACTAATTCTTCACATTGCTCAAATTCCTCTAAGGCTACATTTGGTTGTACGCCAGGAATATGTTCGTAGGAATCAACTTTTTCTGAAGTTAAATTTACAACTGCTTCAAATGTTTTCAATTCTTTATCATCTAAAATCACTAAAAATACTTGGCGATCAACAGTATTACCTGGTTTGTAATTTAGTACTTCTGATTTTTTAGGTTCATGTAACATCACCGACATAAATCGTACATGTTCAGACAACTGTTGCTGTTCCTTAACTATTTGAACAGCTTTTTCAATTTCTACTTCAGATAATGGTGATAATGGGTGGCTTAGCTCAACGTTTGCATTAACCTTTACTGACATTCTATCAACCCCTTATAATTTGTTCTTTCTAATTATAATCAGAAAATTCAGTGAAGGGATTGTAAATAACGGCATTTTCTATAAATGAGTCATTTTTAGCTAAAAATATGCAATATTTTCTGCTTTAAGAGTTTTTTAATTTCACAAAAAAACTAATCGAGCTGTTATCCAGGTCATTTTTTCGTAGCCAATTTGAGAAGCAAGTTGTTTTTGTTGTAAAAAAAAACAGCTAAGCACCTATTTGCTTAGCTGGGTTTATTTTAAAATTATGCCTTAATTCTACCCATGACAATCGTATTATAATAGTTGCCATCTGAAAGGAGCTTATCATTTTTTAAGACACCTTCAACTTCAAAGCCAAGCTTTTTATAGAGCAAAACCGCTTTGTCATTTGTCTCTACAACAGTCAAGGCCATTTTTTTTATGTCATTAGCGTCAGCCCACTCTACTGATGCTTTTAAGAAGTTTTTTCCTATCCCATAGCGCCAAAATTCTTTTAAAACACCTACACCAAAGTCTACTTTATGAGCAATTCTTTTTAATGGAGACCCCGCACATCTAGAAAATCCGACAATGCGATTATCAATTTCTGCTACTAAACACAAATTTCTTGGACTTACCGTGTCTTCCTTAATGATCTCTTCAAATCCTGTCGTATCGATGAAGCCTTCCCCTTGTTCTCTATCGAAGTTTTCCGTTTCACCATCAAGCTGTAACCTTAAATCTGATAATGCTTGGGCATCTTCTATATTGGCAGATCTAATAATATAATGAAGTTCATTTACATTAAATTCTTGGCTGTTTATGCGCATTATTGAAACCCCTTTTACTTAGTTTGAAAAAAAGTACTTGGCTGAATGATCACGAATCGATTATGCCAAACGGACTCGTGGTGCTTTATGATTTGCTGTGCATTTAATACGTGACTATCTAGTGTGGTATGTGCACCTTCAACTAAAATATTATGCTGGTATCCACGACTATAGGCATTTCGGATGGTCGTATCAAGACAAAATTCTGTTTGAGCACCAGCGAAAATAAGCTGCTCAACTTGTTGTTCCTGTAAGTATTGCGCTAATTCCGTTTGATAGAATGCATCCCACGTTGTTTTTTGAATTACTTTATCCTCTGGTAGTCGTAGAAGCCCGTGATATAGATCCCAGCCTGGATTGCCATACGCAAAATCGTCTTCTTTATTTGAATCCGTATGCTGGATAAAAATAATCGGAACTTCGCTGTGGCGCGCCCAAGTTATTAACATATTGATATTTTCTAACACTTTTTCATAATCAAATAAGTAGTTTTCACTATCCAAAAAGAATGCTTCCTGAATATCCACAATAATTAATGCCTGCTTCATATTGTTCTCCTTTAGGAATCTGACTTTAATTCTCTTATTGTACAAAAATAAGTTTTCCATTTAAAGAGAATTATGAGAAAAAAGGTAGATTTTCATTTTAGATGAACTTGTTCAGGTGGGCGCTGATGAGCCACTTGAGGAAAAACAATGTAGGTATGAAATCGTTATCACAGGATGTAATGTTTTCCTCTACCCCTGGGTTTCAAGTACTAATTTATCAGCAAGTTTTATATTCTCCTTTAAATAAATAGGTATAGAAGAATTATCGAGTATTTGTTCAGTTGTCATCCACACGACACTGTCAACTTCATCAGGACTCTTTGCAAAGGCTTCTCCGAACTGATGATTACAAAGAAATACGATGTCTACTACACTAATACCTGCATCTGTCAAAAAGGAGGAGCTATTAACATATCTTATGTTTGAAACCTTCACCCCAACTTCTTCAGCAATTTCCCTTATAAGTGTTCTTTCTAAAATATTTGTTGAGAACCCTTCCTTTTCGACCTTGCCACCAACAAGAGACAATACTCCCCCTGCATGTTCTTCTTTTTCACTACGTTTTATTAACAGCCATTTTTTATTTTTGTATATTGCAGCTTCAACATTAACGATAAACATATAATTGCCTCCTAATAAAGTATATTATATGTATTTTCTGCATCAGAAGAGTCTTCTCCTTTATCGATTTTTTCTACCGCAAATATTTTTCTGATGGTAGGAGACATTGTAATAACGAACGTTACCAAAAACGATTAAACGGCTTAAGCCCATTAGTTTAAAGGGATTAAGCCGCTCAAAATATTTTTTACTATTTCCTCCGTCACGTGACAAGGAGAAGTTCAATTGTTTTATTTCATTAATTCCTCAACAAATTCAACTGGTACATATGTTTTTGTTGGTTCTAATAAAGCTGGTGCTACTTTAAAATAACGAAGGGCTTTATTATAGCCATATTCTTTTTGACCACGAGTAATTGTATAAGATAATGCGCCTTTAGAGATAATAGCGCCTTTTCCTGTTGATTCTACTTTAAAGCCTAACTCTTCGGCAATTAAACGTAGTGGTACCATTTTAGTACCATCAACCTCATAAAAGTCATTGTTAATAATTTCTTGCACAGCTGCCTTAGACGGATCCGTTTCACCAGGATCAACCTCACCCGGCTCTTGTGCAATCGTATCTAAAACGACAACTTTTGAAGGTGGTGTTTGTGCTGGGATGCTCATTGTTGCGATTGTATAGAACACTAGTAAATGTTGTTCTGCTAAATCCTCAGCCTTTACTTTTTTACCAGATAGGCTAAGTAATTCCGTTTCTTTACCAACATTAAGTTTTAACGTATTATCAGTATTCACTAATTCTTTATTGAAAAAGTCTACTTCTACAGTTCCCATTTCTTTTGTTTCAACAATAATTACCTCTGGGTTATATTGTGGAGGATAAATCATTAACATTGGCTTATTTGCATACGTGTAAGCCGTTACTTTATCACCTTTTTGTAGTTTAACTTCTTTACCAGTATTATCGAAAACTAGTGTATCGTCATTTACGACAAAAACATTTGTGTTTTCATCCTCTTTTACAGTGTAATATGTTGAATCCTCACGTTTTTCAACATTCTCAATTGTTCCAGCTATTTTAATAAAAATAGGTTGAACTTGTGGATTTTGCTCATTATTATCAGTAGCGTTCGTCACAACAGCTGTCCCTTCGTTTGCTGATGCAGTTGGAACTACTACAGCGCCCCCGATTAATAATGCTGACATGGCAAATGGTACGACTTTCGTCATTTTCATAAAAAAGCATCTCCTTCATTTCACGAATTCATAGTAGTAGTCGGTTATAAAAGAAAAAGGTTACAACATTGCCAACATTTTTTTCATTTCGCAAAAAAAAGCCGTGATTCTTATTTGATGAAGAATCACAGCTTTCTCTTATGCTGTTTGGATGAGTATTTTGTTCAGTTCGCGAGTATTCACCCTTCTTCCGCGAGTATTCACTCTTCTTCCGCGAGTATTCACTCACCTTCCGCGAGTATTCACTCACCTTCCGCGAGTATTCACTCACCTTCCGCGAGTATTCGCTCTTCTTCCGCGAGTATTCACTCTTCTTCCGCGAGTATTCACTCTTCTTCCGCGAGTATTCGCTCGTCTTCCGCGAGTATTTCCTTGCTTCCCGCGAGTATTCACTCACCTTCCGCGGGTATTTCCCTGCTTCCCGCGAGTATTCACCCTTCTTCCGCGAGTATTCACTCACCTTCCGCGAGTATTCGCTCTTCTTCCGCGAGTATTCACTCTTCTTCCGCGAGTATTCACTCTTCTTCCGCGAGTATTCACTCTTCTTCCGCGAGTATTCACTCACCTTCCGCGAGTATTCGCTCACCTTCCGCGAGTATTCACTCTTCTTCCGCGAGTATTCACTCGTCTTCCGCGAGTATTCGCTCGTCTTCCGTGAGTATTCACTCGTCTTCCGCGAGTATTTTCCTACCTCGCGCGAGTATTCGCTCACCTTCCGCGAGTATTCACTCACCTTCCGCGAGTATTCACTCTTCTTCCGCGAGTATTTCCCTATTTCGCGCGAGTATTCACTCTTCTTCCGCGAGTATTCACCCTTCTTCCGCGAGTATTCATCCTTCTTCCGCGAGTATTCACTCTTCTTCCGCGAGTATTCACTCACCTTCCGCGAGTATTCGCTCTTCTTCCGCGAGTATTCACTCACCTTCCGCGAGTATTCGCTCTTCTTCCGCGAGTATTTCCCTATTTCGCGCGAGTATTCACTCTTCTTCCGCGAGTATTCACCCTTCTTCCGCGAGTATTCACTCACCTTCCGCGAGTATTCTCTCACCTTCCGCGAGTATTCTCTCACCTTCCGCGAGTATTCACTCACCTTCCGCAGGTATTGCATAAATCACATAAATTTAAAACATAAATTGAAGTAAATTTAATATACGCTGTAAAAAATATTCACGTTCATTTTGTTTTTTCCTTATTTTCAGAGCCATATCTGGAAGATCGGTTATGACTCCATTGACATTTTTCCTAATAAATTCGTGTAATGATTGATCTTTATTTAATGTCCATACAAACAAATCAAGTTTTTGTTGTTTCAGTTCTGAGATTAGCTGATCTGTTACCCATGCTTCCTCAAGTGATATAAAATCAACTGTTTCAACCATCGGCCCGATGTTTAATGCATAGACAATCCCAACACGTAAGTTCGGTGCCAATTTTTTTAACTGTGTCATCATTTGTGGATCTGATGATTGCACATAGAACGTATCGAGCACCTTATAAGCTTTTAGTTTTTCTACTAACTTGGGTAATATATCTTCCGTTTCTTTACCATGAACTTTCAATTCGATCAGTAAGGAAACATTTAGTGCTTTTGCTATTTCAATAAAATCATCTAAAGATGAAATTTTGTCGTTAAAGCCATTCGCATGAATCGTTAACGTCTTTAATTCACCGAGCGTCATGTTGGCAATAACACCATTTTTACCTGTAAGTCTTCTTAATGTTCGATCATGAAATACAACGAATTGTCCATCTACCGTTTGCTGAATATCGACCTCGATTAGATCTGCACCAGCACTTGCCGCGCTGACAAGGCCACTGATTGTATTTTCGACATTACCCTCCGTGTAGCCACGATGAGCAATAATTTTGGTATCTGGTGCATAGACACTTTTCTCTAACGAAATAACATTTATCACACTTAATGCGATGAAAACAACCAATACGATGAATAACAATGGCTTATAGCGCCTTCTTCGAAATTTCGGTGTAAACCTTGACTTGCCTAAAGGCGTATTATAGGTAAAAGCCACCAATACTTGTGAAAACATTGCTTGCAATATACTAAATAACACGACGAAGACCATTTCTAAAAAAGCCAGAGTAATCGCCGCTGTGACAAGTGCTGTACTCGGTATCAAACGCTCCAAAATATATAATGGCAAGGTGCTTATAAGTGTAATTCCAAGCATCATCAGTAAATGAACCGTAACAAGCATAGCTAATAAACCAAGGAGTTTAAATAAGCCCTGCTTTGACAAACGCCAACTCTGTATTAAAGAACGAAATAATGATATTTTGGGCTGGATTGCAAAAATCGGCAAAGCCAAAATGCTTCGTATACCCACTATTATTAAAACTATTACCACAACAGCATATAGTAAACGACCAGATCGAGTGCTCATTATTTCATCTGTCAAAAAATGCGGAATGGACATTGCTTGGGTTAACGTTAGTGGAAATATAAATGAAGCTAATGGCAAAAAAAGTGCAATATAAATAAATAAAAAAATGATTTGAATACTAAAAAAAGAAATAACTTTGCGATTGAGCTGCTGCCATATGTGTAGAAATCGATAGCGAATTCCCCGTTGTTGATAAAAGGCCATTAAAAAAAGAAAGCCCATTTCATAATAAATAAATAACAACATGAGCATGGTCAAAAGAATGATCATCGAGATGACAAAGGGATGCGCCATAAAACTTTGAATATTTAGCTCCGTAATATGTGTGTAGCCCGTTACTCGTAGCATTAGCTTAAATACGATGGCCATCATAGGAACAATTAATAAAAACTGTAATAACTTTATCAGTGACAAAACCTGTATATAATCGATGCGATACATATAAATATTGTAGAAGGCTTGTCGCATTACTTGTCCCTCTTTGTGCATTTACTCACCCCAGTCATACCTATCGTATCCCCTATCTTAAGCATCTTTACGATTTTTATAAGCTCTTCCTATATGATATGTAAAGTCATTTATTTCAATTATCTTCTGCTTTTGAAATACAATTTGTTCCATATAATATGCGAGGAAAAATGATATGATTTCTGTATTTTTATTGTCTATAAATATTTTCTTGAAACTTTTTTGTATGTTACTCGGTAAATAAGACAACAGATACAATTTGAAGGGGCCAAATAATTATGAGACAAACAATGTTTAACTTCGGAGATATCATTAGTACAACCTTGATTCTTGTAATTTTCTTCGCCATATTTTTCGTGATGATTAATACGATTAAAAAAATGAAATCGACTGCTCCTTTGCCTCCCCAAGAAACACTTCAGCAAAAAGTAGATGATTTAACAACTCGAGTGACGACACTAGAGCATCAAGTGAAAAATTTATCAGAAAGACGTTAGCTCCTAAAAAATTTTTGGTGAATGAAAAAACGCTGTAAAGTTTATTCTTTACAGCGTTTTTCATAAACGATACGGCCATCAATAACCGTATATGCGATTTTTACTTGTGGAATGTTCTCAATATCTATTGTAAAAAGATCTTCTTCTAAAACAGTGAAGTCCGCTGTATAGCCCTTTTCAATCTTTCCTCGAACATGGTCTTGCGCTATTATTTGTGCAGCTCCTACTGTATAGAGTCTTACTGCCTCAAAGCGTGAAATCTTCTCTTTTGGGCCGTAACCATTATGGGATTCACCAAAATTCCGTCTTGTTACTGCAGCATATATACCAAATAAAGGATTTGGCACTTCGATTGGGGCATCACTGCCTCCTGCAACAACTAATCCACGATCTAACAGCGATTTTAACGGATGCAAGCCTTTTGCTCGTTCCTCGCCTAGCCTAGCTAGTTCCGCCATATACTCTCCCTGCACAAATTGTGGCTGCATATCTACTGCGACTGGCAGCGAAGCAAGTTTTTCTAAAATATCTTCATCGACCAAGCTGCAATGAATAACACGATCTAATTGACCTTCACGAGGTGGATAGGCGGCAAATACTTTTAAAATTGTTTCAATAGCTAAATCGCCAATGGCATGAACTGCCACTGTTTGTCCATGCTGACGTGCAAGTTGAACATATTCCTCTAATTGTTCTGTTGAATGTACAAGCATACCGTAATTACCTGGCTCATCACAGTATGGTTCTCGTAGGGCAGCAGTACGTCCTCCAAAGGCACCATCGATAAAGATCTTCATTGCACCAAATTCTAGATATGGAGAAGATGGTTCCTCCATCTTGGCAACTTCCTCAAATACCGTGTGGTGTTGTAATAAATGAACTTTAAACGATTGCTTTGCCTCGACAATCTTGCGAAATGCATTTATTGGTTGAAGCGGTGGCCCGTAGTAGCTTAAATCCTCCGAATGGCCACCCACTAAACCATATGATTGTAGGGATATTACCGCTTTTTCGAGAGCATCCTCAATATACTCGGGCGTAATATGGGGCATATGGTTCACAATCATATACAATGCTGCATCCTTTAAGATTCCCGTTAGTTGTCCATCCACCTTATCAATGACGCCACCTTCTGGTGATGGTGTGTCCTTTGTTATTCCCGCAAATGCCAGCGCCTTAGAATTAGCCAAAATTAAATGATGACAGCTTCGCTTAATTATTAAATGTACTTCACCAAGAGCATCAAGCTCCGCTAATGTTGGGAAAATAGGATCTTCAAATTGTGTCTCATTAAGACCTATCGCGATTACCCACTCATCAGCGGAATCTTCTAGCATGCGCTCACGAATAATTGCCAGTAGCTCGTCTTTACTTCTGACGTTCGAGACATCAATATGCTTTAATTTCTCCCCGTAGCCAATAATATGTAAATGACTATCGACAAAGCCCGGATACATCACATTTCCTTGTAAATGTCGTATTGAAGTAGCTTGTGGCGACAAGCTATCTACTGAGCCTGTCGCCACAATTTTTCCTTCTTTTACAAGGACTGCTTCAACTGTTTCGCCAACTTGCGCCATCGTGTAAATTTTTCCACCTGTCCATAACGTTGCCAAAACAATTCCTCCTATGCAATCGCTTCTAATCAATTATGCCTCGGCATAATTGTAGCTGTCGCTTTGCTTCCGCTACTGATAAACAATGCGTCCGGAATCGGCTTTGTACTAAGGCCAGCGTGAGGGCCGACACGATGTCGGTCATTTCGGTAATGCCACAGGACGTGGCGTTTTTACCGATGCAGGTCAGTTAGCCGTTATCGCATGGATGCGATGATTTTAGGCTAACATCCTTTATTGAACTCCTTTCCGATTCCGTGACATCCGGCGGAGGCTTTAACCTCTTTCAGCGGTTGTTTGGACCCCGCTGAAAGAAATTAAATGTGCTTGTTCTAAGCGACGACGAACAATTACGCCAAACCATGCTGCCATAACAGCTTTCACAATACCTACAATGATAAATGGTGCCGCACCACCCATAAATGCAGCTGTCCAAGTTAAATCTCCGACAATTTTTAACCAAGTCGTTCCAAACGCTAATGTCACGATCATTCCAATGATGTTAGCAACAATTGCGTGGAAAATTGTAATGCCAAATTTATCTAAGTATAAGCCCATAATAATTGCCGTAACAAGGAATCCGACAATATAGCCACCTGTAGGACCAACTAAAATACCAATTCCACCAGACATACCACTAAATACTGGAAGACTTGCTGCACCAAGTAAAATATAAAGCAGTACTGATAACGTACCAAGTCTTGTCCCTAAAATCGTTACGACTAAGCCTACTGCTAATGTTTGTCCTGTAATTGGAATAAGTGGTAGCGGAATCGTTACTTGCGCAAGAACAGCAATAATCGCTGCCCCAAATGCCGCTAACACATAATTATATGTACTACTCTTTTTCAAACTAAATTGCCTCCCTTTGTATGTTAACTCATAGTGTAAATAAGTTAACACAAAGATAAAGCAAATGAAAACCATTGTCAATCTATTTTGAAGAATTGCTATAAAAAAAGAAATTGCTATAGTGAACTAGCAATTTCTCTTCACAAATTACCAAAGCGGATCATTGATAGGATCATCTTCTTGTAAATCAAATACATACGGTGCTAATAGACGATAATAAATAAGAACTGCAACTACAAGGAAAATAATCCCAATCGTAATATTATTAAATATAAAATGCATTAAAGAAATAAAAGGAAACGGAAATGCTAAAATGCCACCCATTTGCATAGATTTTTTTGTACGATATTGTTTTTTCCCACAATAAGGACATTCAAGTTGTCCATTTTTTCGGTACATTTTTCGAGCATGCTTCTCTGACCAAGTTTCCCCGCACTCAATGCACACCGGTAGACCATATCCTTTCTTGATTAACACACGTTTAATAATAAAGGCAATACCTACGAAAAAACTAAAAAGCAATATACCTCTTACTAAATCGTATTGTAAAAACGTCCATAAGCTCCATGTATCCGTTTCTTGCTGTAAGCTAGCAGCCTGATGACTTCCTGAATTTTTATTGTGTGATAATAAATAACTAAAACCAATGACAAAAAGCGTAAACGTTGCTAGTACCACACGATATTGCCACGGACTACTTCTTCTTTGTTTAGTTTTACTACGAGCTTTTTGAGCAATCATTAGTTTTTTTTCATCTGTAAGCTTTACATCTCGAAGTTCATTTAGCACATCTTCTTTAAATTGATTCATGGCGTAACACCTCCCAATCATAATCACCGATTGCTGTTGCAAGTTGCTTTCTCGCACGCTGTAATCTTGTACGTATTGTTGCTTCTGGACAACATACGAGCTGTGCAATTTCCACTGTTGTCATATCTTCAAAATAATAAAGAATCAGTACTTCCCTATATGCCACAGATAATGTAAACAAAGCTTCCACTAACTCTCGTTTTGTAGACTTTGCAAGAAATTCTTTTTCAGGCGTGACTGCGGTTGTACGCCCTGTTATTTTTTCAAAGAGTGTCAGTCGTTTACTTTTCCAGCTACGCAAATAATCATGGCTTCGATTGACCGTCATTTTCACTAAATATGTACGTAATGATGATTCTTGACGAAATTGCTCCTGCTTTTGATAAAAGGCGATAAACACATCCTGCACAATGTCTTCAGCTGTTGCCTCATTTTTCACATATAAATAAGCAACTTTTAGTAAATAGTCACCGTGCTCTGCAATAATATTTTCGATATCCATCGTTGTCCTCACCTTCTTTCTAAACTACTGACGGACGCCGCTTCATTTCCGATTCATTTTTTTAAAATTTTTTCAAAAGAAAGACTCTGTTTGACTTGATTGTTGTTTTTATCATATTAAAAGCGTATTCGAGAATTTTCGAATACGCTGGTTTTCAAGTGGCAGATACATAAAAATCTACCATTATAACGTTTCAATTTTTTGAAAAATCTCTTTGTAAAGGATATCTAACTCTTTTTCATCTTTCAAATAGAAATACTAAGCATCTTCTCTATTTGCATCGTTATCAGTTAAATAAATTGTCGTATGAGAACCATTATTTAATGCTTCCCAATGAGCTGTTTCATAGGTAAGCCCTTCTCTTGTAAATGGAAAATGACGTTTTGTTGAATCAAAAAAAATAAAAGGCATTTTAGAATTTTTATAAACTTCAACAAATCTATCATCTGATGCTTCTTCAAATATCACTGGTGTTATCATAACTGCATTAAAATTTGTTGAAATATGCAATGTATCTTCACTAAATTCATCTAATGAAATTGGTTCGAAATGAATTTTTTCGTTATTTAATTCAGGAATATCACCAACTACAGCAATTTTTAAAGGTGCTCCATCATATTTAACTTCATCATTTGAACACGCAACTAATAATAACAAACTTAATATTAATAAAATTTTTTTCAAATTTAATTCGCCTTTTTTTTCGTAATCCTCCCCTTTTATTAACTAAGGTTACTTATGTTTCTTTCATTAATATTATCATTCTATAAATATTTCCAAAAACTTTGTTATGCTATCATTTTTCTTCGTTGCGTAATTTCAGTGATAATCACAACTACCTTCATAACCTCCACCCCTTCGAACATTATTATCAGCTATATCTTAAAATGATTTTATAGTCGAATATCAACACCGTAATTACACAGAACAAAAAGAAAAGAATCTGCAAAACTCCAACGACTTTCGTTGAAATGAAGCAGATCCTTCATGATTGGAAATATTCCCTTGTCAGCCAAAACCCACAATTTAAAATCCATCAGTACCATCAGCTGGCCTGTTTATTTACTATTTCCCACATCACTATATTGATTAAAGAACGTGATTTGGTTTCGACCATTGCGTTTGGACGTATATAGTGCTGTATCCGCGTTATGAATCAGTTCTTCGACAACGGTAATCTGGCCATGTTTATTTGTACTTACACCAATACTAAATTCCAACTGAACGGTCTCATCATTGATTGTTAAGGATATAGAGTTTAATGTGTGATAGAGTTTTTCCGTCATCGTTTGAACGGATTCACCTTCCTGTATTCGACAAAGCACAATAAACTCATCCCCGCCAAAACGAGCAACTATCGACTCAAATGGTTGAAAATAGTCCTTTAATGTAGTTGCAGTAATCGTTAAAGCATCATCACCAAATAAATGACCATTTGTATCATTGATTTCTTTAAAATGATCTAAATCAATCATCATTAATGCTAATTGCTGATTTTCTATTGAGGCTTTCTCCACCATTTTCTCTGCATTCTCATCAAAATAGCGTCGATTATAAATATTCGTTAATGGATCAATGTTAGAGGTTCTTTCAAAATGTTTTTTCTGGTCATTGTACTCCATCTCAAATAATAAATGAGTATAATTTTCCCTTTGAATCTCTAGTAAAATGTTAATATATTCCTTTTGTATCGAGCACAATACAAGTTTATTACCTTGCTCTTCTATTAGCTTCACTAATGAATTGTAGATTATTTGAAGCATAGATAAATCATTATTTTGTAAGGCATAGTGCTTCGACTTTTGGTACAAATCAATGGCCTCGCCAATGCGTCCCTGTTTTTCACAAAGTAAAGCATAGGCATTCATAACCTCCAATTGTACCTTGGAATAAGGTGGTTTCTGAATCGTCATTAACAGCTCTTGCAATAATTCATCTGCTTCATCAAATTCCCCCAAGCAAATTTGTGCAACAGCTAAGTTTATTTTTGAATAAATAACCCCTGAATATGGATTTTCATGCTTTGTCTCAAAATAATTAGCATAGTATAGACTCTTTAATGCAAAATCCTTCGCTTTTTGATAGTTCCCTAAAGAGTTTTCTAAGTCGCTCAAATTATTATAAATTTTCCCCATACTATCTATATGTTGAATACGCTCAGCAATCTTTAGTCCTTTAATCATAAACTCTTTAGACTTCTTTATATGGCCAAACGTCCCCCAATAAATGGATGCTAAAATATAATGGTGGATTAAATCGATATCATCGCCATATTGAAAGGTTAATTCGCGATACTGCTCTAGCACACTAATGGAAACTTGCAAATCACCTGTTTGGAAATAGCTAGCACAGCTATAGCGTAATAACAGGATTGCTTTTTTATACATACCAAGCTCAATAGCACTCTCAATTGCGGCACTACTTAATTCTATATATTCTATAAAGCGATTCGCATCATACAATTCATTTAGTGTAATCCATAATTCTTCAAACTCCTGTGTGTTCATACCGCCCCTCCTTATATTAACCCCTACTTCTTTAATACTATCTTTATGTGCATAATATTACAATTCCTCAGACTCATTTATTTTGAAATTAATGAGTAAAATTAACCTTAAAATAACATATGATGATTCATTTATCCTAAAAAGATGATATACATCCCTGTAAAAACGACTCTTTTTATAAGGAGTATAATTATGACAGTACAAAAACTATAATTTCCCAACAAAGAAAAAACAAGCCTCTTCTTTAAAGAGACTTGAAGAATGTTTAAATGAATATAAATTAATGTGGACCATCACCATAACGTGGGATTGATTTACGTTCAAGCTAACCCTTTGTTAGGGACGTCCGATAAGCCGTCTTGGCCAAAAGAATGGCTCACGAATACGTTATCACAATACGTGATGCTCTTTGTTCATCTACTTTCTAGGGACAACCTAACTTTTGGTGATAATCCATTTAAAGATTTGTTTGTTAAGATTCTTCAATACCTAATATCTTCTTTAGCTCTTCTGATCTTTTTTGACTAAGGTGAACAATACCGTAACCCTCTTTATACAAATAGAGTGATTGACCGTAACTTAACCAGACATCTATACGAACTCCCTCTAACATAAATGAATAATCTGGAGGGGTTTCCATATCTTCTGTAAGCTGCCACTCTGTTTGTCGAAAGAATTGTATGACTTCTCGTTCATTTTGAATGTTGAGGTTAGTAGTGACTGTTGGTTCACTAATTTCTATATTGTTTAATACGCCATAGTGTGTGACAATTCCATTTTCATCAATTGACTGATTACTATTTGATTCTATTCTAACATAATTTCCTTGGTTTAAGGTAAAATCATCCATAATTGGATACCAAGTAACTTTTGGATACTTTTTCATGATTTGCTCTTGAGAAAGGTTTTCTAAGTCCTTCGGAACAACTCCTTCAACAAATAGAAAAGCATTGGATTCTACCTCTACTTTTATGACTGTTCCCATATACGTAGTTCCAGAAGAGCTACTATTATAATTCTTGATGCCATTTTGTTCCTGAAACGTTTTTGCCTGCTCTGCGAAATGTTTATCAAAATAACGGAGAGCATCTTGAGCACCTATTTGTTGTACTATACCTTTCGGGAAAGTAGGATATTTTTCTTGATAAAAGGTATCAAGCTTTTTTTTAGCTGTATACATCGGTAACAACGGCTCTATATACGTCTTAAAATATTTTTCTACTCCCTTTTCTTTAAAAAGATCAGCATATTCAGGTATTTGTTGCAACTTAACAAGCTCGTCATAATGCTCATTTCCCACAGCCTTTAGCTCTACCTCAGAATATTGAAGACCAAGTGACTTCGCATAATGATAGGCGGCAACTACCCCCTTGTAGCGTTCAAATGCCTCTTTTGAGAAAAATTCCTCGTCTTGTTTGCCCCAATTGATACGTGTGATTTTTTCAAAATGAGTAAGCTGTGTATCGTTAAACAAGTTTGCCGATTGTTTCGTTTCCTTATTTAATAGCTGTACCATGACAAATCCAACTAAGCAAAGCGTCACAATTGCCGTTAAAAGCGCGAAACGAATGGGTTTTTTAGGTTTGATATTCTGCTGCTGTAAGACACGTTTTTTGACACGCTCCTTACTCTCATCCATATCCCCTGCTACTTTCACCAATTCCTTTTGCCATTCATTCATGTCCAAGCACCTCCCATTCCTCCTGCTTTAGCTGAGACTTTAAGGCTTCTCTCGCCCTTTTTAACCTTGTTTTCACAGTGTTTTCTACAATACCTAGTACTTGTGCTATGTCGGCAATCTTCATTTCCTCATAATAGTAAAGGATGATTGGCTCTCTATATGTTAATGGAAGCTTTAAAATAGCTGCCCCAATATGCGATCTTTCCTCCGCTTCAATCAGTGTATCGCGCTGCATGTTAGCCTTCACCGGAAATATTTTTTCTTGTAAAATTAATTTCCTATAATGCCAGCTTTTTAAATAATCCTTGCTTTTATTAATCGTTAACCTAGATAAATAAGCACGTAGCTGTCCTCGTTCCTCATAACCATGCTGTGAAAATTTTATAAAAACCTCTTGCACGATATCCTCTGCTGCGTGTCTATTTTTCACGTAAAAATAGGCGAGACGCAATAAATGCTCTGCATGTTCATCCATAATTTTTTCAAGTATGCGGTCCACCTCCCCCTCTTACACTATAAACGACTGCCATTAAACGACCGTTTCACTAATTTTTTAAAATTTTCAATTATCGTATTGACCTTGGAGCACACTCCAATGTTAGGATAAATTTAGGAGGTGCTCACATGCTTATCAAACAATTTGCAGCTAAGTATAATTTATCAACCGATACTGTACGTTACTATGAAAAAGAAGGATTACTACACCCACATAAACAGGATAATGGCTATCGAGTGTATGATGTCACTTGTGAACATACAATAAAGTTTATTTTAGTATTAAGACAGGTTGGCTTTACATTACAGGAAATCAAACAGCTTCTGACACTAGGGCAAAAGCCTATCTCAGATTCCTGCAATCAAGAAACCGTACAGCTATTCTCTGCAAAGATCATCCACATTGAGCAGCAGTTATTTTTTTATCAGCAGGCATTACAATCCTTACAACTCACTCAAGCGTTAATAGCTGAAGGAAAATACGCAGAAAACGAGTTAGTCATCGGCTCCCTTATCGAGGATATGTATACCAAATTACAAGAAGGAAGTGCTCAACATGAAACTACGTAAAATTATCTCATTGGAATATTTAGTAGCATTTTTAGGAAGTGTATTTTTCTACTGGCATTTTGAATTTTCATTCCTATTTTTTGCATTGTTTTTATTACTACCTGATATAAGCATGCTAGGCTACATTGTAAATACTAAAATTGGCGCGTTATTCTACAATATTGGTCATAGTTTAGTTGTCCCAGTAATTCTCTTGATTTTAGGCTTTGTCACTGTATCAACACCGCTACTAATGACCTCTATTATTTGGCTAGCCCATATATTTTTAGATCGTGCACTAGGCTATGGATTAAAATATGATGAAGCCTTTACTAAAACTCATATACAACAAATAGCTTGAGATCGAAGTTGCGATCCTATCGGGGGTTTTGTTAACTTTATCAGCGATGTTCGATGCTTTATCAGCGATTCTCGTACTTTTATCAGCGATGTTTGACGTTGTATCAGCAATTCTATTAACCCTTTCAAAAACCAATTTTTCGGAGGAATAATATGGTATTGAATTTAGTTCTTCGCTTTCTATTAGAAATTTGCGTGTTAATGGCATATGGATATTGGGGTATACAAACTGGGAAAGGTATGTTCTTCAAGCTTTTACTTGGTATTGGAGCACCAGCTTTGTTCGTAGTTATTTGGAGTATGTTTGGTTCACCTAAAGCAACATTTCCATTGAATGGGACTTTGCATTTTATGCTTGAATTTATGATATTCTCTTTAGCCGTCATAGCTCTGTATGCTACAGGACGAACACAATTAGCTATTGTATTTGCCATACTAATTATTATTAATGAGATTTTATTGTCTGTATTTCATCAACGCTAAAAAATCCACGTTTTTAAAAGTGGATTTTTTAGCGTTGATGAAGGTAATTATAGATCGTTGTAAGGTTACCTTTAATACCTTTTACTCCCTTCCACTCACTATACTTATTAGGTAAATCAAATTCAGAAACAAAATCTTCCAGTGACACCTTTCGTTGAAGAGCCTCTTTTGCTCGTTGAATCATGAAAGATAAATAATCAATTAATGTATCGCATAAAGTCAAATTTGCCACATTACCATGACCAGGTACAATTACATTTATATCGATTTGTTTAACTCGTTTTAATATAGTCAAAAATTCTTCAGGATTATAGATAGGTACATGTAAATCTTCTGTCGCTAAATCACCCATAAAAGCTATTTTTTCTTTAGGTAGGTACATAAATGTATCGCTCGGTGAATGTCCTCCGCCTAAACAGTATAATTCCACAGTTCTATCGGCACCAGTGATGGTCAATTTTTCTTCAAACAACAAGGATGGTAACACAATTTTTAATTGAGATAAATCATCCAACACCTTGGACATTTCTTGATATTGGTTAATTAAACTCGCTTTTATAATGGTGTCTTCTGTTGAATCGATTTGATTTTTTAGCTGAAGAAGGTAATGATTCATGTCCTGCTTTTCCTTCTCATAATCTTCAATCTTATTTTTTTCTTTGCACAATTTCTCCGTTACATATGTAGAAATAATCGTTGTATCTGAAAATGCTTGATTTCCAAAAACGTGATCCCCGTGATAGTGACTGTTCATCAAATACTTTACTTTCTTACCCGTTAAACTTTCAGCTTGGCGTCTTAACTCTTCCCCCGCTGAAGGAGTACTTAGCGAATCAAAAACTAGAAGTTCGTCACCTAAATCAATTATTCCTGCATTACTCCAARCACCTTGACCTGGTTTAGCAATAGCAGCAAATACACCGTCACATAAAGTATGCAATGTAAAATATTTTGTTTCTACAATCTCCCGCTCCATTCCAGCTCCCACTAGAAGTTTTTACATATTATAGCATTCATACTGGAAGATAAATCAATGTTTCGTGAAAATAAAGTTGTTTAATTTATTATCAAGACCTAAATCGTAAAAAGCCATAAAAAATAAAGGGTAATATATATTAGTTATCAATAATATGTATCACCCTTTTACTTCTTGTCAGCAATCGCTCCTTATAATGGAATAACGAAAATACTTTATTAATTTTTAACCGAAACCTTTTTCATTAATCGCTTTAATTTATTTTCTGTATCCGTTTCCTCTACTGGTGTATAGACACTACAGCGTAAATCCATCTCACCTTGAACTTGAAGAGAAGTTAAATTAAACAACATTTTGCCTGCTTTAGCATGTCTGAATTCAATTATCATTTCTGGAGCTTTACTCACTTGACTTTCTTGCCACAAATCCTGAAATTCTGAATGTGAATGACTCATTTCATTAATAAATTGGTTGTACCATTCATCGCCTAAATAGTGTCCATAATAGGTACGGAAAATGGCAAGAAAACCTTTCGCAAAATGCTCCCAATTGACGGCCAATGCTTTGAATTCTTTTCTAGTGAACACTAAACGAATCAAATTTCTTTGATCATTCGGTATTTGTTCAAAATCTAAAAAAACATGAGCCGCTGCCGGATTCCAGCCTACTATATGGCAATGTCGATCTGTAATGATAGTTGGACAATATGTTAATTCAGTTAGTATTCGCTTTAAAGAAGGGCTAAGCTCTGATTGATTCTTTTTTTGATTTGTAATTTCTGATTTTGTCCCTAATGCCAGGTCATATAAGTAGTCTCTTTCATCATTATTTAATTGTAGAGCTGTAGAAATACAATCAAGTACGATTGAAGAAACTTTAATATCTCTTCCTTGCTCTAGCCATGTATACCAAGTAGTACTTACACCTGCTAATTGTGCAACCTCTTCTCTCCGTAATCCTGGGGTCCTTCTGCGAGTTCCGGCAGGTAAACCAACAGTCTCTGGCTTGATTTGAGCACGTTTAGCTTTTAAGAATGTCGACAAAGCTTCAAGCCTAGTTTTATCATTCATTTTTAAAACTCCTCATCTTATCTATTTATTCTATTAGTAATTATACCAGGATAAACAATCACTTGTAATAGGATAATAGAGATGTAAAATACAAGTAAATCGTTTATTTGGAGGTATGAAAAGTGGAAAGAGTTGTGATTACAGGTATGGGGATAGTGTCTCCTTTAGGAAACAACATCCAAACATTTTGGAACAATTTGATTAATGGGGAATCTGGTATATCCACTATTGATACATTTGATGTTACTAATCATAAGACAAAAATTGCAGGTATCGTCCAAGGATTTGATGCAGTTGAAGTTTTAGGAATGAACGAAGCTAAACGTTTAGATCGTTTTTCTCAATTTGCTTTGGCTGCAGCTGAACAAGCTTGGATAGATTCTAAGTTAGACCTCGATCGTATAGATGGAGAAAGATTAGGCGTATATGTAGGCTCAGGTATTGGGGGAATTGAAACCTTGATTGAAAATATTGATGTGCTTAGACAGAAAGGGCCTAGAAGAGTTAGCCCGAGCCTAGTACCTGCCATGATTTCTAATGCTGCTGCTGCACAAATTAGTATCAAGTGGAACGCAATGGGACCTTCTATGTCGCCCGTTTCCGCTTGTGCAATTGGAAATACAGCTATTGGTGAAGCCTTTAGACTAATTCGTTCTGGAGAAGTTGACGTTGTGTTCGCAGGTGGAACTGAGGCAGCTATAACAGACTTATCAATAGCAAGCTTTAGTAATGCTACAGCAATATCAAGAAGAAACGATGACCCCACTAAAGCTAGTCGTCCTTTTGATGAAAAACGAGATGGATTTGTCATGTCAGAAGGAGCTGGAATTCTAATCTTAGAATCTTTATCTCATGCTTTACATAGAGAGGCAAAGATTTATGCAGAAGTCATTGGATACGGAGCAAGTTCAGACGCACACCATATCGTAGCTACTCATCCGGAAGGTAAAGGGGCCTATCTTGCAATGAAATCAGCATTAAAAAATGCAAATTTATCGCCTGAAGAAATTGATGTTATTAGTGCCCATGCAACAAGTACAAAAGTGGGAGACATCTCCGAAACGATGGCTATTAAACAGTTGTTTGGTAAACATGCTTATCAGATTCCAGTAACAGCTAATAAATCTATGCTCGGTCATATGTTAGGGGCAGCAGGTGGGGTTGAAGCAATTGCTTTAGCAATGAGTTTAAAGGAAGGTATAATTCCTCCAACAATTAACTTAGAAAATCATGATCCATTATGTGATCTCGATTATGTACCATCTATTGCTCGCCAAGTGAATATAAATACGGGTTTGTCTAACTCATTCGGTTTCGGTGGTCATAATGCGGCTATTGTTTTAAAGAAATACGAGTGAATAAACTTTCTCACGTAAATCTAACCGTTTCTTAAGGAAATGGTTAGATTTATTCCGTTAAATGGCCCGTTTGTTGAACAAGTAGAAAACGGAGTACCCTTAGATTTTCGTATGAGCTTTTGAATCGCATCCGTCCACATTTGCGGACTAATGCTTATTTTAGACTTCAATATTAAATTATTTTATTGTCATTACACAATCAAGACAAAAAAGAAAATCCACTCTTTTTTCAAAGTGGATTTCCTCATATTAAATAAGTCGCTTAATCTTCGTTTCATATAACGCAACAATTAGCAAGCCACCAAGTATAGGGGTTAAAGAACTAAGACTAAAATAAAAACCCCCATCATTGTATTGTCCTAAGAAATGAAATTGCAGCCATGGAACGCCATATGTTTCGCCTACACCGTATAAAAAAACTGTGCTAAATAAAAACAATGCGAGACATTTTATAAATTCATTTCTTTTCATTACAATTCACCTCATTTAACGATGGTCATTTGTTTTGCATTGGCTACAAGATCTTCAATTGTTTGCTTAGAGTCTACAATAAACATGCTATATTGATAGCCGTTTTCCTGCCAGCTAATACAATGGAATTTATTTTCGTCCATTACAGTGCCTTTTTGACCTCGGATGTCCATTTCCTTTTCACCTTTAATAGGCTCTACCTTCTTAGCATTACTATTTGCTTTAAAAACTGTTACTGAAATATCTGGCTGACCATTCTTCGCATAAGTAAAAGTATACTCTGAACGATCTTCCATCCCTTTATCTAATGAAATTTCTTCCAAAGTTAGTCCATTTCCTTCTGGCACCATTAAAAATTCGCCAAGTTGTTCTTTCACTGTATCCAGTGTCACTGACTCAGATTCAGGTACATTTATTTCTTCTACTTTTGCATCCTTTGGAATATCAAGTGTAAATTGTGCATCATCAATTTTTGCATTTTCATCCATTTTTGTATACTCTGTTGTCATTTTATTTCCAGCACTATTTGTTATTGTTTTTAACGTTACCCAGGTTTTTTTATCGACCCATACTTCAATATCACCTATTAAAGTATCATCTTTTTTAGCTTTCGCTACAACTTTATACGTATCTCTTCCAGCAATCTTCTCCTCTCCTGCCATTTTCACATCATGTGTATCCTTTACTGAGTTAAATAGTAATTCTAATTGGTCTCTTTGTGATGGGATTTCGTCTAACTCACCTTTGCTAATATCTATTTTATGAACAGTGTTTTTAACAACATCATACATAATTACTTGTGAGCCATCGTTGACTGCGATGCTATGCTCACCATTTTCAGCTATTGACTCAACACGTCGTTTACCATCTTTAGTCCAATATTTGACTTGAACTTTTCCACCAGCCTCGCCCAAATCCATTGTGTATTCACCGTAATAAGCAGGTGGTTCTTTCGTTTCCTGTAATGCATGATCAATAATTTCCTGTGGTGAATATGACCCCTCTGTATTACAACCTACTAAGCTAAATGTTAGTGCGGCAACTAAACCTGCTGCACGTAATGATTTTTTCCAATTCATTATGAATTCTCTCCTTTAAATGGTGGCAACCAGCAAAGTACAGCTGTTCCATAGCCTTCTTTCGATACAAGCTCTACTGTCCCACCGTGTTTTTCTATTATTTGTTTTGCTATATTTAATCCTAGTCCAGTGCCTCGCTCCCCAGCCTTTGTTCGTGCTGTATCTGCTTGGTACATGGGCTCGAATAACTTCTCAATATCCTCTTTTTTGACACCTTGCCCGCTATTTTGCACAATGATATACATACCGTTCTGCTTATTCAGTGCTGGCGATACAAAATCAAAGCCCCCTATAGGACACTGTCCAGCATTCACGGCTGCTAAACCTATCGTTGTACCTACTGCTCCATAGCGCCAAGCATTACTCATTAAATTGTCGATCACCCGTTGAAGCTGCTTCGGATGCACTGCATACATACCCGCTATGTCACAAGTAACTTCAAGCATAAATCCTTGATCTTTGCATAGCTGCTCATAATCAGACAGTGCCATTTCAAAAAATTCGGCCCCATCAACTGCAGCAAGTTCTAAATGATAGCTTGTCGATTGCAGTAAAGTGTACATTAGTAAATCCTCTAACATATGCTTCATCGTTTCAGACTTTGTTAAAATAATTTTTCGGTACTCGTCTTGCTGTTCTTCTGATAACGCCTTGCTTTGTAAAGATTCAGCATATGCTTGAATAGCTGTAAGAGGTGTTTTTAAATCATGGGAAATACTTGCAATCATTAACTCCTTTTGCTGTTGTTCAGCTTTTAAGTGAGTACGAGCAGTTTCAATTTCGTCCTGCATGGCAAGAAAGGTTTGAGCAAGTTCCCCAATTTCATCTTTTCTTGACACTAAATTTGATTCCACATGCTCCCCCTTTGCAAAAGCACGCATTTGCCGCATCAGTTCATATAAAGGTCGATTTAATTTTCGGTTAAGCAGCATTATAACTGCAAAATAAATAAGGAGAAACAATACTATAGAACTAGCTATTACAAGCCAAGAACGACTTTCAACACCTTTTACCCAATCCGTCCTAACTAATTGAATCTCATAAACCCCAAGTAATTCCCCATCTTGATAAACAGGTTCTTTATAAGTAAAGGCATTGTAATTTTGTTTTAGCTCATATAAACCTTTAAAAATTCTATCTTTAGAATCAAACACCTGTTTCAATGGATTTGAGGAATACAAAATCAAGCCTGATTTCGAGTAAAGAGTAATTGCAAGATGCTCATTCGTTAGTGCTTCAATATCCTTTACATCCGCATTTTTTGTATAATACAGGGGATTTTCGAGAACAGACTTTACCTGATTAAGCTCTGTTAATTTTTCGAAATACTCACCAACGTTTTTATCTTGATAATAGGCATTAATCCACACATAAAGGCTATAAGCACCTGTTATCGGTAAAACCATCACGATGAAGAAAGTGATGAGTAACCATGTTTTAATCTTCATAATAGTTCACCGATAAAGCGGTAACCCTTGCCCCATACTGTTTGTATATAATACGGTGATTTGACTGGGTCTTTTAGCTTTTCTCGTAGCGCCTTTATATGTACTGTGACTGTATGTGTTTCATCTACGCTCGCCTGTTGCCAAATATGCTGATAGAGCTCTTCTTTTGAAAAGGTTTGGCTTGGATTTTTCGCAAGTAGTTTTAACAGAGCAAATTCCTTCTGTGTTAAGGCAATCTCTTGATCATCAAGGTGCGCTGTTTCCTTTTGCCAATCAATTTTTAAGCCGTGTGCAAAGGATGTAACATCTTCTGCTATCTCTTTTTTCGTATAACGTTTCCAGCGACGTAAGTGTGAGGCTACACGTGCCTTTAACTCCTCTAAGCTAAACGGTTTTGCTATATAATCGTCAGCGCCCTGCAAGCCCTCAACCTTATCTGCCTCTTCCTTACGCGCACTCATCATTAAAATAGGTACATCACTTTCCCAACGGATATTTTGGCAAACCGTAAGACCATCCATCTCAGGTAACATCCAATCGACTAACACTAAATCGAACGTATCTGCTTGAAAATCAGCTAGCCCTTCAAGTCCTGTTGTTGCCCAAGTAATTTGGTAACCTTCTTGCTCAAGCGTATCCTTCACAATACGTCCAATCGCCGTATCATCTTCAATCAGTAATAGCTTTTCTTTCATCTGTTTTCCTCCTGTACTAACCTTACTATGTAAAAAGACATTTTTTCTGAACTTTACACTTTCTTTATAATTACCATAGATTTGGTTATCCGTCACTTCTCGTTTTATGTTAGTCGGACAGGATGAGGTATCCTTCTCCTTCTGTTGTATCCGTCGGTTTGGGCTGACTATCCGTCGGTCGGCTCGGGCTTTCCGTCGCCATCTTTCACATCCGTCGGTCTGCTCTGACTTTCCGTCGCTTCGCCTTTTCTTTCCGTCGTTCTACTCGAGCTTTCCGTCGCCTTCTTTTCCATCCGTCGTTCTGCCCGGCCTTACCGTCGCTTCGCCTTTTCTTTCCGTCGGTCGGCTCGGGCTTTCCGTCGCCACCTTTCCCATCCGTCGTTCTACTCGGACTTTCCGTCGCTTCGCCCCTTCTTTCCGTCGGTCGGCTCGAGCTTTCCGTCGCCTTCTTTTCCATCCGTCGTTCTGCTCGGACTTTCCGTCGCTTCGCCCTTTCTTTCCGTCGGTCGGCTCAGGCTTTCCGTCGCCATCTTTCCCATCCGTCGTTCTGCTCTGACTATCCGTCGCTTCGCCCTTTCTTTCCGTCATTCTGCCCGGCCTTTCCGTCGCTTCGCCTTTTCTTTCCGTCGTTCTGCTCGAGCTTTCCGTCGCCATCATTCCCATCCGTCGTTCTACTCGGACTATCCGTCGCTTCGCCCTTTCTTTCCGTCGGTCGGCTCGGGCTTTCCGTCGCTTCGCCTTTTCTTTCCGTCGGTCGGCTCGGGCTTTCCGTCGCCATCTTTCCCATCCGTCATTCTGCTCTGACTTTCCGTCGCTTCGCCTTTTCTATCCGTCGTTCTACCCGGCCATTCCGTCGCCTTCTACCCGATTAATCAAATAAAAAAAGGAATGCACGCAAGTTGTGCATTCCTTCCATCATTCTGTTAGAAAAATAAACTTAAAATAAAGTAAATAGCTGCAGCCATGACTGCGGAAATTGGCATGGTGATTACCCATGTTGTTACAATTTTACGTGCCATGCCCCATTTAACACCTTTTACACGGTGTGCTGTTCCTACACCCATGATGGATGAAGAAATAACATGTGTTGTAGAAACTGGTAAGTGAATTAATGTTGCCCCGAAGATAATGGATGCAGAAGCAAGATCTGCTGCTACCCCGTTTACTGGACGGATTTTCATAATCTTGCCACCGACTGTTTTGATGATTTTATATCCACCTACAGATGTACCAAGACCCATCGCACATGCTGCTGCAAAACGCACCCAGAAAGGAATGTCATCTGTGTGATGCAAGCCTCCTGCAATTAATGCGAGCGTAATAATCCCCATCGCTTTTTGCGCATCGTTTGTACCGTGTGTAAATGATTGTAAAGCGGCTGTACCAATTTGCATTTTTCGGAAGCCTTTATTCGTTCGATATAAATTTGTATCCTTAAATAAAACTTTCATTAAAGTCATCATTAAGAAACCGGCTGCAAACGCAAGTAATGGCGAGAAAATAAGTGCCTGAAGAATTTTTATAAAGCCGCTATAGTTCAATATATGAAAGCCAGCAGCCGCAATGGCAGCACCCGCCACTGAACCGATTAATGTATGCGATGAACTAGACGGAATTCCAAAGTACCATGTTACTAAATTCCAAGTAATCGCTGATAATAATGCCGCTAAAATAACGACAGAACCTGTAATATCTCCATCAAAAGCATTTAAGCTGAATGGGTCTACAATATCCTTTGTTAATGCTTTTGCGACCCCAGTGAATGTAATAGCTCCAACGAAGTTCATAAGGGCAGCCATATATACTGCCGTACGTGGCTTCAATGCTCTGGTTGATACAGAAGTTGCTATTGCGTTAGCTGTATCATGGAAGCCGTTAATAAAATCAAACACAAGTGCGAACATAACGACTAATATTGTTATCAGTAATATCGTAT
The DNA here is from genome assembly GCF_056394365.1 of Lysinibacillus sp. 10T31. NCBI lineage: Bacteria > Bacillati > Bacillota > Bacilli > Caryophanales > Bacillaceae > Lysinibacillus > Lysinibacillus sp. 10T31. The sequence goes on along the minus strand of NZ_JBFTHS010000007.1, from coordinate 70,819 downwards.
TCATTTCTTACACTCCATCTTACGCGTTACGCATAATTATTGTTTCAATTGTGTTTGCTACAGTTTGGCAGTAGTCTGCAATATCTTCAAATTGTTCGTATATACTTTTGAACACGATGATGCGCATCGGATCTTTTTCTTGAATAAATAATTGCTTCATAGACGAGCGGAAAATTTCATCACATTCACGCTCATAGTCCTTAATTTGAATAGCATGTTTACGCATTTCAACAAGCTTTTTACTATTTAATAGCTCCATTGCTTGGACCATTTCGTCTGTACTTTTCGCAATATATGTTAAGAATTGGCGCATCGGGTCTGTAACTTCTGTTAAATTGTACATGTCAAAATGAGCAATACAGCCTTCCATTCCATCAATAACATCATCTAATTTATTGGCAAGTGATAAAATATCTTCACGCTCGATAGGTGTCATAAATGATTTATTGAGCATGACGATAAGCTCGTGAATTAATTTATCTCCACTTGTTTCATATCGCTTCATTGTGTCTGCGATTTCTTTTAGTGAATCTATATTTTCAATACGTGCGTTATGAGCGTAATAAATACCTTCTTTAACGTTTTTAGAAATATTTAACAATGCCTTAAAAAATGGATCTTGCTTGTTTGAGTTGAACATCTTGTTCCTCCTGTTGAATGAATATTGTCGATTTCTGCAATCATCATAACAAAACTTTCACATAATTCTACAGATTTTTAAACATAAACGAGTTGAATTTACAAAAATGTAATATAAAATTTGCCACAATTATTTTTAGGTACTTTTCCAAGTTGAAAACGTTGGAAACTCGATAACAAAAATTATCGATTTTTCTTTAAATATTACCGTTTTTTCTTTCATTTTTATAAAAATACTTGAAAAAACATTTTTTTCTTTTATTTTTTCACCGTTTTCAATGTTAAGGAATTGTAAATGATATTTACATTCCTCCATTGTCATTTATTACTATTCGCCGTACTTTTATAAGAAAAGTGTATCTTACAAATAAGGATGTGAGTATCGTACATATGGACATCGATTTACTATCACTTGTAAACCTTCTAGTACTTGGCTTTATCGCATCTTATATCAATTATGCCTCGGCATAATTGCGTCTGGAATCGGCTTTGTGCTTGGGCTTGCACGAGGGCCGACACGATGTCGGTCATTTCGGTAATGCCACAGGACGTGGCGTTTTTACCGATGCAGGTCAGTTAGCCGTTATCGCATGGATGCGATGATTTTTAGGCTAACATCCTTTATGAACTCCTTTCCGATTCCGTGACATCCGCCGGAGGCATTAACTTCTTTCAGCAGCTGTTTGGACACCCACTGGAAAGTGACTTAAAACCTGTAACTGACACTTTGCTTTCGCTACAAAAGACATTTGCTGAAAGAAGTTAAACGCGATTGGTGGCGGAGGATTAATTTCATTACCTGCGCTTATGGCTGTTGGTTTATCCCCAAGTACAGCAATTGCTACAAACAAACTTGCCAATACAATTAGCAATGGGACTAGCATGTTAACTTTTTTACGAGCTGGCAGGGTTGATGTTAAGAAAAATAAGAAAATAATGCCTTTTATTTTTATTGGTTCATTTATTGGTACATATACTGTGCATCTCGTATCGCCAGCTATTTTAAAGCCTCTAATGCTTGTTATGCTCGTACTAGTAACAGCTTATACGGTTTTCAAAAAAGATTGGGGTCAGCAGTCTGAAGAACGGACATTAAGTACTGTGAAGAAAATAGCCTTTGGGTTTTTGCTGCTAATGGCTTTTACGATGGTTTCTTCGGACCTGACACTGGTTCTTTTTTTATTTTCCTTTTATTAATGATAGGAAATGATTTCTTGCAGGCCTCGGGTAATGCAAAAGCCTTTAATTTCACGTCGAACTTAGCCGCGCTTGCTATGTTTTTACTATTAGGAAAAGTTAATTTTTTATACGGTCTACCGATGGGCTTCGTCATGATTTTCGGTGCGATAAAGGATTCAAAATTTGCGCTGAAACGTTGGACAAAAATGATGCGTATTATTTTTATCATTATGACTTGTACATTAATTGTCAAAAATGCATGGGATTATTTCAGCATCCATTAAGTGGAATATTACCATTTTCATCAACAAAAATTTATTAGCCAATTGACAAAATTTATTAGCGTGCTATAATACTTTTAGGCTTCACCGCGTTGAAGCGAAGAAGTAAGTATTAGGAGGATTAGCATGTTTCGGATAGAAGCAAAGAGTAACCCTCGATTTATTGAGGCAAGCTTTATAATTATATTAATAATTGCCACGATGGCATTCAGTATTGGGTATTTAAAAGCGACACCCCATATACCTATTTTACTTATCATTTCACTTTTAATTACCTATGGATTACTAAAAAAAGTTCCTTTTCGTGAGCTTGAAGCTGGGATGGTTGCAGGTGCAAGTGCTGGACTTGGAGCAGTTTTTATTTTCTTCTTTATTGGTATTTTAATTTCGAGTTGGATTATGGGCGGCACGATTCCAACACTTATCTACTACGGTTTTTTAACGGTTTCACCAAGCTTTTTCTTTGCAATCGTATTTTTGATTTGTAGTATCGTTGGTGTTTCTGTTGGTAGTTCTTTAACTACTGTAGCAACTGTGGGCGTTGCCTTTATGGGAATTGCTGGTGCAATGGACATCTCTTTAGCGATAACGGCTGGTGCGATTGTTTCAGGAGCTTTCTTTGGGGATAAAATGTCTCCGCTATCGGATACAACAAATCTTGCATCTGGTACGGTTGGCGTTGATCTTTTCGAGCATATTAAAAATATGAGCTGGACAACGATTCCAGCATTCGCAATCTCATTCGTTCTTTATGCAATATTATCGCCAACAGATGCAAATACTTCTTTTGAAACAGTTGAGCAATTTAAAGAAGGTTTACTGTCAACTGGACTTATTCATTGGTATACATTATTACCAATTGTTGTCCTTGTTATTATGACTTTTTATAAAGCGCCTGCACTCATCACACTCGCAGTCGTCTCTATTATTGGTGTTGGGCTTGCCTATATACAAGAACCGATTGCATTATCAAATGTCTTTAAAATCCTTTTTGAAGGCTATGTATCTAGTACGGGTAATGAAGGTGTGGATGCATTATTGAGTCGTGGTGGTATGAACAGTATGCTATTTACAATTGCCTTAGTCTTATTAGCATTAACAATGGGCGGTCTATTGTTTACGCTTGGCATTATTCAAAGTATTTTAGCGAAGGTAGAGAGCCTCTTTAAAAGTGCCGGCTCTGTTATTACAGGAGCTGCCATTACGGGGATTGGTGTTAACACATTAATTGGTGAGCAATATTTATCCATCCTACTTACTGGTGAGGCATTTAAAGCACAATTTGAGAAGGTAGGGCTTGCCCCTAAAAATTTATCCCGTGTCATGGAGGACGCAGGTACTGTAGTCAATCCTCTTGTTCCGTGGAGTGTTTGTGGTATTTTCATTGCTAGTGTACTAGATATACCAACAACAACTTACCTACCATTTACCTTCTTCTGTTTACTCGGGCCAATTTTGACGATTATTTTTGGTTGGACCGGTAAAACATTAACGAAACTTGAAAAATAAGATTGGTAGCTGATGAATTCGTCAGCTACCTTTTTTCCATTATAAGAGTCCGATCAAAGCGGTACTTCAAAATGCAATTCTATTCTTTGTTCAAGTTGTTCGATATCTAAAACTACATTATAGAATTCTCTGGAGTTAATCCATTCTTATGGAAAACTATGGGATAGAATGAGGGCTGTCACAAAAGTCACTTTTATGACAGCCCTTTTCATTTTTTACATTTATTTAGAAGCAACTTCTATGACTGTTGACTCAATTTCGTTTCCATCCTTATCTTTAGCTACAACAGTTAGGCTTATGCCTGCTTTTTGGGCTTTAATCTTCACAGTGAATTCCCCTTTTTAATTTGCTTTTGCTTCCCCTAATAATGTTTTCCCGTTATAAACTTGTACAGTAGCATCTTTTTCAGTTGTACCTGTAACTGATTTAGATTTTTCTGTTACTTTATCTACTTTAGGAACATCAGGTGCAGTGAAATTTGGCATGTTTGTAAAAGAAGGCAGACCAGAGATATAACCAATACCGCCTGTTTTATTAATACCAATTTGTTCGTCAACAGCTTTAAGTAATTCATCTTTATTTACAGCTGTAATTGACTTAGCATCCACTTCATCACCAGGATGCTGGAAATTACTGAGAATGTATGAGAATCCATTGCGGTCATCTGCAGCAAATAATCCAGTTGCTTCCGCTCCTGCTGGAACAGATAGAATACGATCTAATTCTTTCGTATCAACGTTATAAGCCCAAACGTAGTTATTAGTGTGAGCTCCACTATCTTCACCAATAAAGAGGGTTCTCATTGCTTCAGAGTAACTTAAGTTATCTGGATTTGCTACTTTATCTACATTCGCAGTGTTACCAAATGAATCAGCTTCTTTTAAATCCTCACCAACAACTAATCCAGACATCAATTGTGCTACATATGAGCTATTAATTGCCTGCCCTCTACTATCCTTTTGACCACCTTGCAAATCTAATTGATAAGTTACACCAGCTTTAATTTTTGGTAATTGAATATGGTCTGCTGGGTCTTTTCCTGTTGAATCTTTTTCCATAGCCTTACTTTGATCGGAAATTGCGATATATACTTTTTTATCCTTTTCGTTTAGTGCAACACCTTCCATTTTGTTAAATTCTGTAGTTGCACCGAGCATAGCCGCATAACGGCGAGTTTCAAGGAAGGCTGCTGCTTTTTCTTTCCCCGGTTTAAGTTTTAGGTACTCTACCTTTCCTTCATTTGAGTATGTTTTAATAGCTGTGAAACCTTCTTTAGGAACATCAGAAGTTTCAAAAATATCATTGAATGTAATGCCGCTATCAATAGTAGCTTTCACTTCTTTATCGGTTGCATGTCCTAAATTAATCCATTGTAAATCTCCTGAACCACCTTTTTCAGTACCAATTTGTTTAAATTTGGCTGCATATAATGTACCTGAAGATAAATCTTTTGCTTTGTCTGCCACATACATAAACATTCCTGTATTAGCGCCATCATCCCCGTAAAAAACAGTTTTGTTATCAGGCATGACTTTCGCTAACTCATGAGAGAAGCGTCCTGTACTATAATGCTTTACAACTGATGTTTTCCCGTTCTTTTCTACTGTAATTTCAGGAGTATACCCATAGAAATAAGGATTAGCCTTTGCTTTATCTCCAAAATAGAATTGAGAGAATGTTTCAACTTGACTTCTTACTTTCGAAGTTGGATCTAAGAAAAGACGTGCATCTGGTTCGTACTCTTCAGAACCTAAATGTGTATTCCAAGGGGATAATGATCCGTTACATGGAATCCAAAGTCCATTTACTGATTTAAAATCAATTTTTTCTACTTTTATAGGTTTCAATTCACCTGTTTTTTTGTCCTGTTCCAACTCAGTTAAAGACATAGATGCAGGAACTAAACCGTATGCAGATTTTCCAGCAGCATCAATGGTTTGATATTCATAATGTGTAACCATATAAAGTTTTCCATTAATAGGAAGCATTAAGCTGTTTGAATCCGGAGCATCGGAAACAAAGTATTTTCCGTCTGTGCTGCTTGGATCCTTAATTGGATTTCCTTTTACATCAATTGGTGTACCTGCAGGGATTTTTTTCCCTTTTACAGTTGCTACCTTATCTTCTGATTTAAATAGGTAGTTGTACGACAAAGGAAATGTTTTTACTTTTCCATTGCTATATTTCACATCAACTGTTGCGGTTGTATACGTTTTTACCATTTCTTCAATAGTAGATGGTGACTTCATTCCATTAAATTTAACAGCTTCAATTGTTATATTTTTCTGAGCATTCACTGCTGTCGGTAACAATGCTGGAACTGTAATAGCTAGTGCAAGTGCTAAAGTAGCACCTTTTTTCACAAGTTTGTTATTAATCATCTAATTAATCCCCCTAGTAGGTTTCTTTTCTACAGTTCTATTAAACTATATGAATGTTAATTTACTGTTGATTTTATTTTTATTTTTTATAAACATTTGTTACTAGAGGTTCTTTTTGTAACATTCCATGAAAAGAATTGCACGATGATGAATTAAATGATAGATTGAAGCTGATTACCAAAAACAGCACCATCCACATGTAATGGAATGGTGCTGTCTCTCTGTTTTTCAAAAAAACTCATTTACTTATGATTCGGTTCTCCGGTACCTGAGGCGGCAACAGGCCGTCGAGTCCAAACTCTCTCCTTTCTTCTTTAGTAAAGCGGTTCCTTAATTCAAAAAAGGATTTGAAAGAACCTCTTTTCCTTTTAATGTTGTAAGAATTACATTTTCAAGAACATTCATTGGAATCCCTTTTTTAAAGAAAGTTTTTTATTAAATACTCTTTAATTTGGTTATATTCATGCTGGTAAACAGGCCTTCCGATGGTCCCATATATAACCTTGACATTAAGGATTCCTATATCCTTTAAGAAATTTAAGTACTTTCTCGCAGAGACCCTTGAAATGCCCACAACATTTGCCACTTCTTCGGTGGAAAACGGCCCTTCTTTCAATTCCTGAACCGCTTCCCAGACTTGCTTTAAGGTATCTTTAGTCAACCCTTTTGGGAGCTCTTCAACTGTTGCAACTTCATCCCTGTGCAAAAAATAATTATCGAGCTCCTGCTGGCTGACCGCTTCCAGTTTTCCAGTAAGCCGGGACTTTTGCTGATAGCTGACAAGAGCAGCGTTGAACCTTTCAAATTTAAAAGGCTTTATTAAATAATCTATAACGCCGTACCTTATTGCCCTCTTGATTCGTTCCAGATCCGATGCAGCGGAAATAATGATTACATCGATTTCAAGTTCATTTTTCCGGAGATACGTCAATAGCTCCAGGCCCTGCTTACCCGGCATAAAAATATCCAGAAGTATAAGCTGTATTTCCTCCTTTCCGAGCAAACAAATAGCCTCATCTACTGAATTGGCTATTGCAGCCAAACGGAACCCACCAATCTTAGAAAGGTATCGTTTATTGATTTCTGCCACCATAGGGTCGTCTTCGACAATCATTACATTGATCATGCCTCTTCATCCTCTGCTTTATAAGGTATATATACCGCAAAATTCGTTCCCTTTCCCGGCTTTGAAGAAATGAGTAGGTCCCCTTCTAGTCTTTCAATAGCCTGAGCTAAAAGATATAGCCCGAGCCCACGGTTATCTCCTTTCGTAGAGAAGCCTTTATCTAATATTTTATTTTGCATGGCTTTCGTCATTCCCATCCCTGTATCCTTAACCTCAATTGTTAAAATATCCTCTGCGTAATCGAGCTTTAAGTCAACTTTTTTGATAGGACTGTCCGCTATCGCTTCCATTGCATTATTGACGAGATTTCCAATAATCGTTATCATGTCATTGGTGATTTCTTGGTTCACAGGCTTGGGAAGCTTATTGGAGCAATCAAATGATAGTGATGCACCTGATTCTCTTGCAAAGCTTTGCTTGCCAATCAAAAATCCGGCTAGAACTGGATCTTGGACATTCTCGGTTACAAAACCCATTTCCGTTTCCCGGTGGTTAACCGTTTCACTCACATAGTTCGCAAGTGTATTATATTGCTCAGTACGGACAAGTCCAAGAATAACATGCAGCTTATTCATGAATTCATGGGCATGGGCACGTAGGGCATCCGCATAATTACGTACACCTGTGAGCTGTTCGGCCAATAACTGAACTTCTGTTTTATCACGGAATGTAGCGATTGCTCCAACCGGCTGATTATCCACTACTACCGGTACCCTGTTTACTAAAATAGTAACCCCATGCAGATCCTGTTCCTGGTCAAACTCAGTTCCTCCAGACTTTAAAATATGGGTTAATCGGGTACTAGGTAAATAATCTTCTATTTTGAGTCCCATTGGATTCCCTTCTAAACCAGCTTTTTTAAAAAGCTTTCTGGCTGCCCTGTTTACAAGTGTAATTTTTCCTTCTTGGTCAATGGCTATAATGCCCTCACGTACAGACTGGAGCATGGAACTCCGCTCTTCAAGCAGCCTGGCAATAGCGAACGGCTCGAGTCCCAAAAGGATTTTTTTGATAACCCTGGACAAGGCCACTGCACCTGTTACTCCGATAAGTATTCCGATTAATGTCCCAATCACCATACCCATCCGACCTTTATGTACAGCCTCCGTTACGTTTTCCAAAGAAATTCCCACAGCAACTGCGCCGACTTGTTTTCCAAGTGAATTCTTTATTGGGGTAAATGCCCGCATGGAGGGGCTGAGAATACCCTTCGAGATGGATACATACTCTTTCCCATGAAGGACTGGTCCTTCATCTCCTCCCTTGAACTTCCTTCCCACTTCACCTGGATCCGGGTGAGAAAGTCGGATTCCTTTCATATCCATGACAACAACGAAGTTAACATGCGTTAAAACTTTTATTTGATTGGCAAAAGCTTGTACTTCTTTCGGATTTGTTTCCTCCTCAAGAGACCTAATCACTTGCGGGCTAATGGAAACCATCTTTGCAATATTGAGTGCCTTTTCTTTCTGTGTCTCTTCAACACTGGAGGTAATTCTCTTACTAATTAGCAAATCGGTTATACCGAGTGACAAAGCGACGACAAGGCATACAAAAATAATAATGATGACTTGTAAACTAAATCTGCCCTTTTTCATAATCTCCTCCAGGTTATCTGCTTAATTATATTATGAATAAGTTTTATCCATTACATTCATAGAGACAGCGAAGCTTTCTGGAAGAGCTTTGCAGTCTCAATCTCAATATTAAATCATCTTATTAGAAAAATTGCACCGTCATGATTGGGGTAAGCAAGGTATGGTATAGAAATAAAGATGGAGTCAACGTAAAACTATTGCTCCATCTTTATTTTTTTTTATTAAATATTTAGGCTCTGTTTTATTATGCAGGACTACCTGTTTTTAGCTTTTCCTTTGACTTCTATCTAGAACATTAAAAACCTCATTGACGTGTTGCCTGTACCATTGCGCCAATATACTAACATATTTTAGCTGACTACATGAGCGATGGCGGAAAAAACAATATTGTCATCTACCCGGTAAGCGATTATCTATTTAGTCCAATTGAATATCAATGTCCAACTTTTTTATTCGGATATGGCGGTATTCCACTCGATCAAACTGAAAAAGGGATTCACCAATTAATGAAATGTTGAGGTGTTCCAAAATCAAAATAGCGATTTTAGATGAATGGTGGGAGTTTGAGGATTTATGCTAGAGACTCCCGCTAGCCATGACATGCTATTATCTTTTTTCGCGTCATTCACGTTCCAAGACTCAACAATAATCCGTATAAATGAAAAACTTCCCCCAAAAAAGATTGACCCCGTTAATCTTGTTCATTTCAAAAATGCCTGTCACTGCCTGGAATACCGAAAGTTCGATAAATTACCAGGAGAACAGGCATTTTATTTAACTATTTAATATGCTTGGGAATTAATCTTTGTCCAAATACCTACACTCTTAATTTCTTTATACTCAGGTTTCCACATAGAATCTTCAATAGCTTTTTCAACATCTTGAATATCTATTTTTGCAATTCCTTCGTGTATTGCAGCATGAGCTACTTCGATGGCTACGTATTTTGAAACTTCACGAAGCTTTTCAATAGATGGCAGCAGGGAGGCTCCAGGTTTACTGGTGTCTGACATTCTTGCAACCGCATAAGTAGCAGCTGCAAACATTCCTTTTGAGACCAGTTCAGCTTTTGCAACAATCGCTCCCAAGCCTAGGCCCGGAAATACAAATGCGTTATTTGACTGTCCAATTTCATAGGAAACACCTTTGTATTCAACATTGGCAAACGGGCTGCCGGTTGCAATCAGAGCCTTGCCATCGGTCCACTTCATCAGGTTTTCCGGCACTGCTTCTGTCAGTGCTGTAGGGTTGGACATAGGCAAGATGATAGGACGCTCAACGTGCTTGGCCATTTCTTCAACAATTTCCTCAGTGAACGCGCCGGCTTGTCCGGAAGTACCAATCAGGATGGTCGGCTTCACCCTTTGAACTACTTCCGTTAATGAAATGATCCCTTCCTCATTCTTATCCCAGTCCTTAACTTCATCCATCTTTCTTGTAAAAGGCTTCTGGAAGTTAAGAACATCTGGTGTTTCATCTGTTAGTAGACCCCGATAGTCTACAGCCCAGAAACGATCACAGGTTTCTTCTCTGGTAGACCCTTCTAGAACCATGGCATCTACCATTTGGTCTGCGATACCAATGCCGGCAGCTCCTGGTCCAAAAATAACAACGCGCTGGTCCTTTAGGGATCCTCCTGTTACTTTCAAAGCAGACATAATAGCAGCCAGAGTAACAGCACCTGTCCCCTGGATGTCATCGTTGAAGGTAAGGATTTTGTCACCGTATTTGTCCAAGATTTTTCGCGCATTGACATTGCCAAGATCCTCCCAGTGAATGAGAACCTCTGGAAAGAACTTTCTTGCAGTCTGAACGAATAAATCAATGAATTGATCATAACGATCACCGCGGACACGTGCAATTTTATTTCCGATATACATAGGATCTGCAATCAAAGCCTGATTGTTCGTGCCAACATCCATCACGATTGGCAGAACACGGCTTGGATCAATGCCAGCTGCAGCCGTGTACACGGCAAGTTTACCAATCGCAATATTAATACCGCCTATCCCTTGGTCTCCAATACCAAGAATGCTTTCAGAGTCTGTAACGACGATTAAGTCAATACCATTTTTTTGTTTCCCTAAATTATAAAATGCCTTTTCAATGCCCTCAGGATCATCAATGGAAAGATATAAGCCACCTGGTCGACTGTAGCTTTGAGAGTATGACTGGATTGCATCACCGACAGTAGGAGTGTAGATGATAGGGAGCATTTCTGCCAGGTGTTCTTTCAAAAGACGGTAAAACAAGACAACATTGCGGTTATATAAATCAAAAAGCAGACCGTTTTTGAACAGATTCGTCGTACGCGTCGAATATTGTTCATAGACCCTATTAACTTGTTCATCAAGGGTGAGTACTTGTGGCGGTAACAGACCTTCAAGTCCAAGGTCTTCTCTTTCTTCTTTCGTAAAAGCTGTTCCTTTATTCAAAAAAGGATTGGAGAGAACTTCTTTTCCTTTTATTGTAGTTATAATAACATTATTAGGTATATTCATGGTGTTTCCTTCCTTCTATCTTAAAATAGCTATTCCGACAATACTGCAACCATGTTAATAAAATTTTCCTTATCCATTATTTTGTTAACATAATGACCCTTTTTTGAACTAAACAAAGCAGACAGTGAAACCGCTGACTGCTTTGTTTCATTTTAATGGCCGGGATAACCGTAAACTTTACTTTATTGTCATGTCGCCCTTGCAATTGATTCTTTAGCTTTTTTCTTTTCGGATCTTTTATATGCATAATTAACAATAATCGGACAGAGTATTGCAGATATTACACATGCTGCTGCAACTTGTGCGGTAGCTCCTGGTGCTATGTGAGCTAAGGTTGGATCTGCTGCTGCAACAACAGCTGGTGTAGCTACAGCATTTCCTGCAGTTGATCCTGTTGCTAGTCCAACTATAGGGTTTTCTTTAAATAACTTCAAAAGTAGGTAAGCTCCTATTCCAGTGAATGCAGCTATTAATCCTAGTAGTATGCCAGGACCTCCCGCTTTAATAATAGTTGAAAGATCCATCCCAGCACCTAATGGGAATGAGAAGAATGGGATTAATAATAATTTACTGCTTCCAAGGAACTCTCTCATATCAGAATCAATATTCCCTAAAATCATTCCTATTACTATTGGAATTAATACTCCTATAAGTGTTTGAAAAGGAATTGTGGCAAGGCCAGATGCACCTAATGCAACTAATGTAAAAAACGGACCATCTTTTAAAGAAAATACAGCATATGCGCCTACATCAGTTTCGTCACCATACGATGAGGCAAGAGATGCATATAATCCACCATTAGCATTTAATAACGCTGCTAGGATGGCTAATGGTGATAATCCTAGTATTCCAGCAGGCCCAAAAACCATTGCTACAGTTATACCTATTCCAGCACCCACTATAAATTTTCCTGTTATTAATATTGCACCTTTTTTTATTGCCTTAGGTGCTAATTTGAAATTAATTTGTGAACCAATTAAAAACATAAAACATGCCAAAATAGTTGATGATGCTTCTTTACTGAATAATGCTGTTGTAAAACTCCCTATTTTTAAAATTTCCGGAAAAAATGTGTTTGTTAATACCCCTAAAAAAAGTGGGACAACCATCATTCCACCTGGAATTTTATCAAGCGTTTTCTTAATTGGAATTTGCATTTTTACCCCTCCTAAAATAGTTTTATAACTTCGATTGAATCGATTATTTTACCAATTTCTCCGTTAATTGCAGAAAGCGGTTCCAATTTTCTCGCATGTTATACTATTTTTTATCTCCCTTTGCTTTGTTACGTGTCTATCATATTCGGATGAAAACCGTTTTCATAGTTTATGAAAGTTAAGAAACCCTTTTTGTAAATAAAAAAAGTAAGCAGCCTTTATCATTAATCATCGAATTAGCAAAATGGCACTTCCCGTAATCAAGGTAAGAACCATTGCATTTTTTTAATCGAAAGTTGAACATCCACCGATTCGGACAGGGAAAATAAACAGGTTTTAAAAAGTAAGAAATAGCTAAAAAAATTATGGGGTTTTACTTGAGCTTTCTTTATGAGGAATGCAGAAGAAGAGATAAAAAAGCGGAGTACTTACACGACAACTTGCTTTAGTGAAAATGGTGTTGCCTATGCGATTAAGAAGCAATTTCAGGCGGAATTATAAAAGTGTCTTTCCAATAACAGATATTTTTTCAAACGAAAATCGCTTTTCAACATTAGAAGATGTACAAAAGTTACTACCCTCCTTTATTAAAAACTGACATTATTGAATTTGGATAAATGAAAACCACCTAAAACGTTGACACTCCAACGTTCTAGGTGGTTCTTTTCATAAACCGCATTTACTTATGGAAAGGTTAATCGAAACTAATGCTAAATTGCCGTCTTCCCTTTCTATATTATTTGGAGAAAGTTTATTGGATTTGCTTGCACAAAAAAAATGAAAGAATTTTAGATGTTGAATGTAGCAAAAGTGATTTGACTCATCAGTTAAATATGATGTAGCACTTTTCTCGAAAAGGACCCGTAAAATAACAAAAAGAGTATGTTTTGAAATAATTGTTCAAAACATACTCTTTTTTTTAGCTGTATTGCCCTGCTAACTACTTAGTTTGATTCCTTTGACTCCAAAGATGAAACGTCATCAGTTGATGATAGAAACTCTTCTAATGCCTGTTTGTTCTTATCTAAGTCAATATCTAAGACGTCACCTACATTTACACGTTTATCTTCATACGAATTTGCAACAGGAATTCGTAAAGTCTCCATACTTTCAGATTTTCCATTTACAATCCCTTTTGCGATGGTAAGAATTGTTTTATTATCAACATTTGTATCAAAGTATGAATCTGCAACACCAAGTAGTTTTGGCAAATTTATTAAACTTGAAACACCGATTTGTTCTTTCACCTTCGTCAAAACCTCTTGCTGGCGTTCCACTCGCCCAAAATCACTTAAACGATCGTGGCGGAATCGTACATAGCCCAATAACTCGTTACCATGTAAAACTTGTTTTCCTGGATGTAAGGTCATACCAATTCCATAGGACATTTCATAAGGAATATCAACCTCAATTCCATCAGGTGCTAAAAGATCCATAATTTTAGGGAATCCTTTAAAATCTGCGAGAGCATAGTAATTAACATCAATATCAAAATTTTGCTTAATTGTTTTCCTTACAAGTTCAGGACCTCCAAAAGCAAAAGCAGCATTTATTTTATTCATTCCGTGCCCTGGGATGTCGACATACGTATCTCTCATGATAGAAATAAGTTTTACATCATTCGTCGTTTGATCATAGTGTGCAATCATTAACGTATCCGATCTACCGTCTTCGTCTCTAGCGTCACTTCCCATTAAAAGCACATTAATCTGACCAAATTGTACATCCGCACCTTCAAATGGGTCATACGCCGCCTTTTGGTCATCTTTATAAAGACCATCGTCTGCCATAGCCAATCCGCTATTGTATTGATAAACTCCATAAATAATCCCTGCTACGATTACTAATGCGAATGCTAAGAACAAATTCCTTAGCCATTTACGGCCTTTCTTACTTCTTTCCATAAATAAATCCACCTATCACTTAAGTTAGTTTTTTAATAATGCCTTTGTAGTAAGTTGCACAGCTATTGCATCGTCTAAATAACCAATCGGAAATAAATAATCCGGTATAACATCTACAGGGATTATAAAATATAATAAAGTACTTCCAATTATGGTTAGTTCAAAAATCGTGCCCTTCCCCGATGAGAATTTCTCGTATAACTCTTTTAATTTGCTTATAAACGGACCTATGCTTCCTACACTCTTAATTTTTTCATCAAAATCCTTAAGTATCGAATTTTTACCTTCTTCTGTTTGCGCATAGAGTTCATAGCTTTCTAATTTCTGTTCAACATTTGCCACCGAAAATTCATCATCGTACACATTCGAAGACTTAAGAAAAGCTTGTATTGAGTCAACAGACGTATGGATATCTGAATCTGGTTCTGTTTCTGGCTCTTGTCTCGGCTCAATTGGGTATCCTGCTGCTTCAAAAAGATTGATTAATGGAACACCAAGGCAGTCAGCAAAATTTTCTAAATGTTGTGGTGTCGCCTTTCTTTTTCCATTTATTATCCGTGAGATCGTAGCTGTGTCGATTCCAGTGAGTTCACTAAACTTCCGCATAGATAATGAACGTTCTTTCAACAACTCCCTCAGCAATAAACCAAGAGTATTACTGTTACTCTGCTCAGCCATTTTCGATTCCCCCTTCTTACAATATCTAGCATGACTTCACGCAGTCGTCTAATATGAAAATATCATTCTCAAGAAGTGTATAATGACGTTGACATTTTGTCAACAACTTAGATTTATTATGCCATAGAATAAATTGCGTTCGGATCCCTCCCGATTACGCTGAAAGAAGTTAAAAGAATGCTCCAACAGCGACTATTAATAAAATGACTCCACTAATAATTGTTCCAAATTGCCCTAAAGTAAATGAACCGATTCGAACATCTGCTACTTTACTTCCTAACTTAACCCCTAACCAAACAGTAATAAAACTCCCAATTGCAGCAAGTATCGAAATGACAAGTGGCGAAAGACCGAGTAAACCTGCACCTACCCCATTCGTAAGTGCATTCGCCGATAAGGCAATGCCGAGAAGCACAGCTTCTCCCCATCCAATTTCCCCAGATTTATTGAATTGAGCTTCCTCGGGATTTCTTAAAATATCTTGAACATTATTATTGGACTGCATTTCATTGTTACTACCCACTATTGAAGTTTCTTGTTTCCGCGGTTTAGCCAAAAGAATAATCCGAATTCCGATGATAAATAATAATAACGCTCCGATGACCACAGGAAGCATACCTGGAAGAATTTTTGACATCCATACACCAAATGAAATGCCTCCCATACTCATAAGAAAACAAATGATCGCGATTAAAATATTTTTATCAAATCTAACATTTATCTTTCGAATTCCGTAAGAAAGTCCGACACCTAAATTATCAATACTGGATGAAAAAGTAAAAGCCAAAATGATTAACCAAGTCACTCAACCACGCCCCTTTTTTTATAGCATATTATTCGCGTTGACAAATGGTGCGTATTTACCCGAAAAACGTTGACAAAAAAACAACAAGACCTTAGTAATCCATAAAAAGTACTAAATAAAATAACTAAAATTTTAGGAAATATTAGCTTATCACCGTAACGTGAGGGTGATATTTTTATAGGAAGAATTAAATTTATTTAGCTAGGACGGGTATCCTTTCAAAACAAACAAATTTACGCACACCAAAAAGACCTAACGAAATATTCATCTTTTCGCAAGGTCGGAAAGGATATAGTGAAATTACCATTGATGATCAGTTGGAAGCTGCTCTTTTGTATTCGTATGAGTAATTGCGTTGAAGAAGATTGCATACTACTTTCAAAAACTTATTCATACTCGCAATGAAGGCAACCATATTCAATTTATATCCAATAAGTTTTATGCTACCCTCCAATCGGGAATCTATTGACAAGCCTACATTCAATTAAGTCATGTTCACTAACAATATAACCATTATTATCTGCATCTTGGTCCACCATATATTTAGGGTAAAAAGTCGCCGGTTGCCAATTTGTAATAAACTTCCATATAAAATATGCTATCCTACTACATTGTTCATTATATCCATCAATAATCTACTTAAAATTAGAATTTATACTAATTTTATATAAAGTTAAAATTAATTTCCTATCAGCTACTTGGTATTTTTTACTTTAAGACTTAACCTTTCAAAACTAGGATAATATATCCTTTTATTGATTTTGCAGTTATTTATTTGTATATTTTTTGTATAATAATACAATAAAATTTTAAAGGAGTGTCATTAATGAAAAAACATATTTTAAGTTTATTTCTTGTGATGTTTGCTATGTTTGGATTCGCTTCAACAAGTCATGCATCAAATACGTATTTAGAATCTGGCAACACACATTCAAACACACTAACATCTCCAAAAGATTCACAATGGTATCAAATTAATACTACGCAAGATAACAGCGATATTAATATTTATTTAGCCAATACAACTGCGCCAATCAGATTTTCTCTATATGATAGTAATAAAAATTTAATTGTTTGGAATGTCTCATCTTCTTTCCAAACTTTAAAAGCTGGCACATACTATATTGAAGTTAATGGTTACGATTGGGGCAATAGCTATTCTAGCGGTTCTTATGAAATTAAAGCGACGTATAGTAGTGGAAATGTTACTCATGATCCGACTACATTTGAACCTAATGATACACGTGAAAATGCTTTCCCTATTCAGTCAGGAAAAAAGATTTCTTCTTTAATTTCAAATGAGTATGATGTAGATTTTTATAAATTTAGTACGACTGTAGACAATGGTGATGTTTATATTTATCTAGCAAATACATCTGCACCAATCAAATTTAACCTATATGATAGTAATAAAAATTTAATTGCTAGCAGTAACTCATCTCTTTTCAAATCTTTAAAAGCTGGTACATACTATATTGAAGTTTATGATTTCTATTGGGATAATCATTACTCTTCTGGTACGTATGATTTAATTGCGACCTATTCTACAAATTCTAAAGAGCACAATCCATCAACATTTGAACCTAATGATACTCTTGAAAATGCTTTCCCTATCAAATCAAATGTTTCAATCAGCTCTCAAATTTCAAATAGCAATGATATTGATTTTTATTCAATTACGTTAAATAAAGAAGGAAATGTAAACATCTCATTATCCAATACTTCAGCGCCAGTACGTTTTGAAATTTATGATGCCAATAAAAAATGGTTGGATAGTAGCTCACAGTCTTCTTCAAAATATTTAGCAGCCGGCACTTACTATATCAAAGTTTACAGTGACTCTTGGGGTGATCAATACTCTTCAGGTACGTATACTTTAACTGCTGGTTATCCAAATGCAATAACAAAAAGCAACGAGATTTTATTGTATTTAAATAGTAAAACAGCCTATATCAATGGTAAAAGTAAAACACTTGCTGTTGCACCTTTCACTAAACAAGAAACAACTTTAGTTCCTTTACGCTTTGTAAGTGAAGAGCTTGGTGCAAAAGTTAACTGGAATTCTAAAAGTAATGATATTACAGTACAGTTAAACGGTACAAACATCGTATTAAATACTGATAACTATTATGTAACTGTTAACGGCAGTTATAAGAGACTTCAAGTAAAACCAGAAGTCATTAATGGCACGACATTTGTCCCACTTCGCTTTGTAAGTGAAGAACTTGGTAAATCTGTACTATGGAACGCTAAAAACAAGAGCATTTTAATTAAATAATGACTATAAATTTCTCTAGTAAACAAGGCGCTTACTTTGTTTACTAGAGATTTTCTATTGAAATATTGTTAAATCAGCATTCTAGATGGTTCTTTTAATAAACTGCCTTTACTTAGGATGGGGTTCTCCTCACCATATTAACTGGTAGTTTTAATAGCGTGACACCTGAGAATACAGGCACAGCCCCCCCTGAAAGCTTACCCGGAACGCAAATCTATTCCTTCAATTGCAAAAAGCCATCATTTTTCTCTTTCGAGAAATGATGACTTATTATGTCCCAGGCTCTCTTTTCATAAGCGCACTTACTTATGGCACGGTTTACTGCGTCCAACATAAAAGACTAAACCTTTTCCTTTAATAATTTTCTGTTCTTCTTATTTTTATACATCTTCGCATCTGCTTGGCTAAACAACTGCTCCATAACGCCGTAAGAGGAGTTGCTATATTCATATCCAATAGATATTTTAATCGATGAGAACGGCAAATCTTTATAGTCTTTTTGCATTTTCATCTCAACATTTTTTAAATATTGCTCGACTTGTAAAACGCTTTTATTTGGAATAAGAATAGAGAATTCATCACCACCGATTCTTGCTATAAGCATGTCATTATCTGCATATGCTTTCAAACAAACTGCTGTTTCACGAACTAATTTATCCCCCATTTGATGACCGTATTTGTCATTAACCCATTTCAGCTCATCTAAATCTGCTAGGACTACTGTAATCGGGTCGTTGCGTTCGTTAAAATGAGCCATCTTTGCTTGAAAATATTCACGATTATACAAATTTGTTAAGGCATCATGAGTAGATTTGTACTCTAATTGCTGTTGTAATACGATTTTATCATTAATATTTCTATATAAACCTTGTATAGCTACATACTTGCCATCCTTATAAACAGGTGTAGCATATTCTTCAGACCAAATATATTCCCCTAGATGATTTTTTAAGCGTACGGTAATAGGCTGGTTAAAATTAAGTGTCCCTAATATTTTCTTTACTAAGATCTCATAATCATCTGGATGGATGATTTCAAAAATTTTATCAGGATCCTGTATATGATCTCTTAATGCATTTGGACCAAGGAGATTATTGACAGTAGGACTTAAATATAGATATTTCAACTTAGGATCCGTCTCACAGTAATATAAAATATCACGTATATTTTCAACCGATTCCACCATTGGTTCTAATAACTGTACTTTTTGTTGTAGCTTAGATTTTTGATAATATAGGCGTAAACATATTAGTAAAAGTCCTATTATTATGCCCCCAAAAAATATCCACATAAAAAAACCTGCCCTCATTTAAATTGTGCAAATAAATTTTGTAATTTAATTTTTCTGAAAATAACAATTAAATCCACTTTCCGAATTTTTCAACATAAAGTAAATTATACCTCCTTTTTACCTATAACAAAAGCTAATATTTGTATAATTCTTCCGTTTAATGAAATAAAAAAATGAATTAATTGAGTTGCTGCACAATGGTTATGAGAATCAGATGCCGAGGTTGATGAATTCAACTCATGCAAACAAAAAGCCATCTTCTCCATTACACCGCTCCGTTAATTGAATAGCAACAATCTTTTCGAAAACAGCCTTTATTTAAAATAAAAAACCTACACAATTATGATTTTACTCAAATTGTGAAGGTTCATAAAAACATTCTATCTATCATGAACGAGGTATTAAAATCACCAAAACACCAATCAAACAAATGCCTGCTCCAACGAAATCCAAGATGTCTGGTTTTTTCCCGTCGATTCCCCAGCCCCATAAAATGGATAGGACAATAAAGACACCTCCATAGGCAGCGTAGACTCGTCCAAAGGTTGGGAAGTTCTGAAAAGTAGCGACAACTCCATATAAAGCCAACACAATCCCGCCTATAATTCCCCAATAAAATGGTTTACCTTCTCTTAACCAAAGCCAAATTAAATAGCCGCCCCCTATTTCGCCAATTCCTGCGAGGATAAATAATAATGTTGCACTAATCATTTTTTTCACTCTTTCTATATATGTTTAAAAGAAAATTTTAGCATTGTCTCTCTATTATACATAAAAGCACTTGCCATTAATGAAATCAAAAAATTCCGCTTATCTCCTGTGCAATCATAAGAAAAAGGTTGTTTATTTTAACAGGAGAATGCGAATTATTGTAAGTAGTAGATATCGCTATATTGTTCTTACTATATTCCCCTTCTTGTAACATATTTTTTTAGATATGGTGCAGTCTTTAATAATTTTAGAAGGCGAATCGTTCATATGCTTACTGCGTTTTATTTATACCAACTTGGTTTAACATTCTTAAAATACTGATGATCATCTAGGAAGATATTAATTTTATTTCGCATATTATCCATATCTTCTGGTATTGTTTTTAATGTCCATACAACTGTTGAAAATACACACATGGCTAAATATAGACTATACAAAGTCCAAAATTCATCACTTGGTTCTTCTCCATTAAAATAACCTTTTATTTGACCAATGGAAAAAGGAACGCTAATATTTCGTGTAAAAATACCGATTTTCAAAAATTCATGAATCGGATCACCCCAATCATATCTCCCAAAGTCAATAATTCCTTTTAATTTCCCTTCCTGTGCAATTAAATTACTTGGGTGATAGTCATCATGCTGAAATACATTGGGGCGATTTTTCATCAACAACATATGATTGTCTATAAATTGTAGAATTTTTTCATCTTGATCAATTTTTATTGGGCATACTAGATAAGCCTCTACATATTTTTTATGCTTTAAACTTTTTCGTTCATACCATGATTCTATATGTTTAGGTGCTTGAATTTTATGTAGATTCAAAAGCTCTTGCCCTGCTTCAAAACCTAATTGATATTGCTCTTCCTCTGTTAATACTAACAATTCATCTTCTACATCATTCCCATCCACAAAAGTGGTTACCATATAACCACGCACTTGCATTTTCCCAATCTCAATCGCTGTTATCGCTTTATTTGTATAAGTCTCAATTGTTTTTAATATTGCAAACTCCTTTTCTCTATCTTCAAATTGACTAACTGGGAAAAATCTTATCATATATTTTTCATCGTTATTTTTATGAGAAATGAAATACTTTTCATCTGAAGAAAACCCCTTATTAATTCTCTTAATCTCTCGATAGTCTTTTAGAAAAGGTATCTCATTCAATAATTGTTCAATCATATATTCCCTCCTTTAGATAAAATATGGAATGTAACTCCAATTTCGATGTTTAAAGGCTCTATAAGCGTAAGCGTTTAGGAGCAAAGGCGCTACTTCCTCTTTACAATCCCCAGTATGTAATCGTATCTGCTACGCCTATAATAATCAGAATAACGCCCGCTACAATTTGAATCACTCGTCCCATTTTCATGCTTGTACGCATAATGAATCTTTTTGCGTCAAAAAAATGAATAAGCCCCAGCATCACTAGTAGTGGTACAGAAGTTGCTATACCAAAAATGGCCGGCAAAACAACACCATACGAAGAGGATACGACTGTTGGCATTAACCACACGAAAAATAGCACAAACATCGTAGGGCAAAAGGCTATGGAAAAACTAGCCCCCATCAGAAAGGAGCCCAACTTCCCCTCTTTTAAAACTGCCGGAATGTACTTAGGAATTCGATTTAGTAATTTTAATTTTAAAATTCCAACTAGCACGAGCCCTGTTATGAACATGATCGGACCAATTGCTTTGCGAAAAATAGGAAAATACTTAGTCATCTCAGTTTCAAAGGACTGACCTAATAACCAGGCGAATAAACCTATTAAACTAAATACAACAACTTTCCCTAGAATAAAAAACACAATTTCTTGCCAATTGTTTTTCATTTGCAAAGTTCGACTTCCATAAAAAGTGATAGCACTCATATTCCCCGTTAATTGACAAGGAGCTAAAGCGCCTATTAATCCAAGAAGAATCGCAATAATGAACGGGGAATGTTCATAGGAATTTAGAAATACTGTAATCGGTCCACTAATAATTTGGCTTATTTTCGACATTAAACTATACATCTATAAACACCTTCTATTTTTTATTAAAGTAATTCACAGATTTAGAATCTCTAGTTATTTACTGCTTCTTTGCATATCAGATGACAAACTACTAAAAACGCCTCGATATCCACTGCCCCATATTTTGTTAAATAATAGCGTATAATCATTCACAAGAACATAAAAGAAAAATCCTGTTTTATAAAAATTAACACAGGATTTTAATCAAATTTTATTTTAATCCTCAATTAAGCATTACTCCACCTTAATTTGACCCATCATTCCATTATCCTCATGCTCTAATATATGACAATGGAACATGTAGATGCCCTTATGCTTAAATTGTACAGCTATTTTTACTGTCTCATCTGGCTTTACGGAGATACTGTCTTTCCATCCTTGTTCATTTTCAGGTGGCTTTTTCTCATCACGAGAGAGTATTTTAAATTGTGCTCCATGAATATGGAACGGATGAATCATACCGCCCATCATATCCGGTTTATTATAAATTTCCCATACCTCGGTAACCCCTTGTTTTTGTGTAAAATCAATTCTTTCCGGATCAAATTTCTTTCCGTTTATCGTGACCATGTCCATCATTCCAAAGAGTTCCACTTCTTTTGTGACAGGTAGATCCAATTCTTTATCTTCTAATGAAAGATCATTCAATTTTTTAGGGACCATACTCATTTCTCCACTTTGATTAGTAACTACAAATGGTAAAAGGACTGATCCATCCTCATTTATTAAAGCTAGGTCATGAACATCCTTAATTTTTGAAAAGTCTACTACAATTTCTGCCCTTTCAGAAGGCGTTAGTGTAATCTCTTTTAAAGAGACGGGTTCATTCAAGAAACCACCATCTGTTGCGATTTGAAGAAAAGAATCCCCAGTACTCAATTTAAAGGTATAATTTCTCGCATTAGAGCCATTTAATAAACGAAGACGCACTTTCTCTTTGTTTACAGTCAATTTAGGGTTGAACGTTCCATTAATTAATAATGTATCTCCAATCGTTCCGTCTGTGTTCATTGCAGCGCTATAATTCAATTGCTTTTTATCATCAAATGTTCTATCTTGGAAAATCAAAGGGAAATCGTTCTTTCCATAATCATTTGGCAATCCAAGACTTTTTGAATGATCATCTTCAATATAAACCAAGCCTGCAAGCCCGTTATATACCTGTTCAGCCGTTTTTCCATGTGGATGGGGATGGAACCATAGCGTTGCAGCTTCCTGATTCACTTTAAATTCGAGAATTTTTTCTTCTCCAGGTTTCAGAATGCTTTGTGGCCCACCATCTTTTTCCCCTGACACTTCTAGTCCATGCCAATGAAAAGTTGTATTCTCATCAAGTTCATTGATAGTTCTAATCTTTACTGTTTCACCTTTTTCAAGACGAATCATCGGTCCGAGAAACGTTCCGTTATACCCATACGTATTTGTTTGAACACCATCGAATATTTCTGTTTTTCCTTTTTGAGCCCTAACTGTGTATACAACTTCATTCTTTTTATTACTTTTAAGTTCAGCAGGGACTTTTACTTCATTTACTCCTGTCGAGTTGTTTAAACTTACCACATTACTGTGACTCTCATGGCCCTTCATCTTGTCATGATCCATGTCTGTCATATCTTTTGAAGAGTGTTCCATACCATCCATCTTCATAGAGGAATGATCCATATCCTTCATATCGTTACTATTTGCTTGGCTACAAGCCCCAAGTATGCCCAAACTCGCAATAATACTTGCTGCTAATGTTATTTTCCTCATATCAACCATTCCTTTCACCTGAAGTATATAGAACAGTTGTGTAGGAATTATGTAGAAAGAGGAATTTGTATACAAAATGTTGTTCCTATATTTTTCTCACTTTTGACGGAAATTGTACCGTTATGTGCTTCCACTAGTTTTTTGGTAATTGTCATACCAATACCATTGCCAGTATATCGATTTTCCACTCGGTAATTTCGTTCAAAGATTTTTTTACTTATTTCTTCATCCATACCAACGCCATTATCATGTACAAGAATTATATAATCGCCATTTTCTTTAAATAATTTGATTAATATCATGCCATCTTTTTGAACATGGTACATTGCATTTTTTATAATATTGTGTAGAATTTGATTCAATCTCAAGGCATCTACCTTTGCATAGATTGTTTT
Organism: Lysinibacillus sp. 10T31; assembly: GCF_056394365.1. Classification (NCBI taxonomy): domain Bacteria; kingdom Bacillati; phylum Bacillota; class Bacilli; order Caryophanales; family Bacillaceae; genus Lysinibacillus; species Lysinibacillus sp. 10T31. The sequence goes on along the minus strand of NZ_JBFTHS010000007.1, from coordinate 46,612 downwards.
GTCTAAATCCAATTCTACTTGTATTTCTTTTTCAAGTAATTCACTTGCCAACGTAATAACGGACTTTTCGATTACATTAGCAATCGGTTGCTCTTTCATAATGACCTTAAATGTAGGATTATTAATATCATTTAATGTATCTAATTCTCCAACAAGGAGAATTAGCCTATCAATTTCCTCAACACATGCTTTCAAACGATCTGGTGTAGCTGTCCAAATCCCATCTTCAAATGCACTTAAATAGCTTTTTATTGAGGCTAATGGATTACGAATTTCATGTGCAAGATCCTGTGTCATTTCTTTACGACGGAGTTCATAAGCGTTTAATGTTTCATCTAGTTTCATCAGTGATTTACCTAATTGACCAATTTGATCATTAATCGTATAGCTTATATTTAAATGACGGTCTCCACGCACTAGTCTTAACGCAAAGTGATTCAGTTCTTGGATAGGTTTCGTTAATGTTTTTGCAATTAACAAACTAGAAATTAGTATAAAAATAAGCAAAAGGCCTAATGACCATATTGCCGTTTCCCTTAATGCCATATCAAAGTGGTGAATTAATTCTTTAGAATCTGTAATATGGAGCATCATCAAATGTTCATGACCTTTATAAAGTAATATCCCTGTGATGAATAAAAGTATGCTTGTAGAAAAGATAGCTATAATTAAGACAATTTTTATATGAAATTTCATTGATTTATAACCTTTTCATTTATTTTGTATCCCAAACCAAAGACAGTCTGGATGTACTCTTCATTCATTTTTTTACGAATATTTTTTATATGTTGATCCACAATACGTGGATTTATGTTCAAATCAAAACTATATATTTTTTGAATGATATCATCCCTGCTAAAAACCTTTTTAGGATTTTCAGCCAGTAATAGTAAAATGCTAAATTCATGTGGCGTAAGCTGAATACTTTGATGATTTACAAATACTTTTCTCTCATCTTTATGGAATTCCAACTGTCCTATAATAATAATTTGTTTTTTATGTGAACTGGGTAACAACCTTTCTGCTCTTATTAATATTTCTTTAGGATGAAATGGTTTAACTACATAGTCATCTGCACCCATTTCAAATCCAATTATCTTATCATCAATAGAGATTTTTGCTGTAAGCATAATCACAGGAATATCGTAATTTGATTTTACATATTGGCAAATATCCTCTCCGTCCATATCCGGCAACATTAAATCTAAAATAATCATATCAAGAGGTACTTGATCGATCATTTGAATTGCGGATTCTCCTGTATGCGCAATATATGTATGATCTCCGTTTTTTTCAAAATAAGATGACAATACCTCAGTAATCTTTTCTTCATCATCTACGAGTAACACTTTCATTTTCCTTTACACCAACTTTGTATAAGAATTCAAAAATATTAAAAACAATAAAAACAGTAAAAGCGCTTCATTCAATCTAATAGTACTTTAATGAAAGAACATCTACTCTCTAGCTCTCATATTAATCACTAATAACATCTTTGTATATCAGATGGCAAACTGCTAAAAACGCCTCAATATCCGCAGTTACATATTTCGTTAAAAAATAGGTATTCGAAACAATATGGGAACATTCCTTTAACGAATAGCTATGAAGTAATTGCTGGTGACATTCAGCAACGATTACACTCTTTGGTAAAAAGGCAATCCCCAATCCTTGTTTGACAAAGTTTTTAATTACCTCTGTTTGATTAATATTCATGCTTTTATAGCTTGGGAATTGCTGAAGTACTTGTTGTATGTCCTGCCAGTAAGGTGCATATTCATCCGATCAATTATGCCTCGGCATAATTGCGTCCGGAATCGGCTTTGTGCTTTTGCACAAAGAACTCCTTTCCGATTCCGTGACATCCGCCGGAGGCTTTAACTTCTTTCAGCGGATGTTTGGTCCCGCTGAAAAAAGTTAATATAGTTTCTTGTTGTAATAGAGTGTGTGCATCTGTCGCTTTTTTTGATATCGGAGCAATCAAATGAAGTGGTTCCTGTGCGAGAAGAACTGTATGAATGTCACGTGTCGAAGTTAATTTTGATAAACCGATATCGACTTTGCCTGTATATACCGCTTCCCCAATTTCATTGGACTTTAACAGCTCAATCTTTAATTGAATGGAGGGGTTTTGCTGCTGAAATGTATGAATGATTACGGTTAATGTAGAATTGGCGATTTGTGGAGAAACACCAATTGTTAACTGGGACGTATAACCATTCAAAAAGGATCTAGTATTTTGTAATCCTTCATCAATCGTTGCCATCATTTTCTCAGCGTGTTGAAGGAAGTGACCACCGATATGATTTAATTTCACATTCTTCCCCTGACGTTCAAAAAGTGTTGTTTGTAGTTCTTTTTCTAGATGTTGAATATGCTTCGATACCGTTGATTGTGTAATAAAACGCTGTTCTGCCGTCTCACGAAAATTCTCTGTTTTCGCAGCAACAATAAAAGTTCGTAACCATTCTGTTTCCATAAATGCGCCTCTCTAGTTTTTCATTCATTATATCGAATACTATTTAAGTCTTGAAACCTTTTCTAACACAATACTAACGTAAACTTAAAAGCAGTTGAAGTAATACAATTTCTTGTATCTTCAACTGCTTAATAAGCGACTAGCTGGGCGTGCAGGAACTTATTCCCTACTCTTGTATATCTGTTAATATCATAACATTTGGATGCTTTGTTAAAACACTTGCTGGCACATCTTCAGTATAGTCAGAAGCAAGCACACGTTTTAATACATTACGCTTCGCTTCTCCAACGGCGATTAACAAAATACATTTTGCCCGCATAATGGATTGAATCCCCATCGTTATGGCTTGAGTTGGAACTTCATCGATTGAATCAAAAAAGCGTGCATTTGCTTGGCGAGTTGATTGTTCAAGCGTTACAAGATGTGTCAATGAATCAAATGACGTTCCTGGTTCATTAAAACCAATATGGCCATTTTGTCCAATACCAAGCAATTGGAAATCTAACGGATGCTGTTGTAATTTTGATTCATAGCGTGCAGCTTCCTCTGTAGGATTATTAGCTAAACCATTCGGTAAATAAGATTCTTTAAATGGTTTATGACGAAATAAATGTTTATTCATATAATATGCGTAGCTTTGATCATGTTTAGCACTTAGTCCAACATATTCGTCTAGATTAAAGCTAATACAATTGGTAAAATCAACCTCAGTCTCACAGAATTTAGAATATAGTGGTTCCATTGTACCACCTGTAGCTAAACCGAACGTTGTAGCACCTTCATTTTTTGCCTTCGCTATAATGTCTACTGCACGAGCGTATAAATCTTTTCTTGAAGAAAAACGTTCTAATTTCAATTCTAGAAGCCCCTTTACTCAAATTTTTAATCGTTAAAGCTCCATTACGTGTAAATCACATTTCAAGAGTTGTAATCTTCCCACAGAAAGTGATGATGTTCATTTTATTTGAATCTCATGTTTATTACTTCTTAATAGAAATAATATTAGTAGAACCAGCTCGTTGGAAACCGGATTTTTCAAGTGTAACTTCTCGTCCAATTAAACTTGTGAATACAATTGGTGTGACGATAGAAGGTACTTTGTCTTTAATGTTCTTAAAGTCTACTTTTAACAACGGATCACCCCGTTGAATTAATTGCCCCTCTGAAACTATCATTTCAAACCCTTCACCGTTTAGTTTGACAGTATCTAAACCAACATGAATTAATATTTCTACACCTGTATCGGATTTTAAGCCGATAGCATGTTTCGTTGGGAAAATCATGACTACTCTTCCATCAAACGGCGCATAAACTGTACCATCTGTCGGATGAATGCCAAAACCTGGCCCCATTATACCTGATGAAAAGGCTTCATCAGGAACTTCAGATAACGGAATTAAATCACCTGTAATGGGCATTTCGAAATTATCTGAAGAAATTGTTGCTTCTGCTGCAGACTCTTCAATAACAGGTGGATCTTGCTGTAAAGAAATATTTGCAGGAGTTGGGTTACCTTTTTTTAGGCGATCTTTCATAGCTTCTGCTAAAAATTCTACAGACGTACCGATAATTACTTGTACGTTGGTCTTGCTAATTCGCATAACACCACGTGCACCAGTTTGTTTTAATGTTTTTTCATCCACCTGATCCACATCGCCAACAGTCATACGAAGGCGAGTTGTACAGTAATCAACTTGCATAATATTATTTGGCCCACCTAATGCTTCGATTGTTTTGTAAGCTCGAACATCTAAATCGTTAGATATAGCTGAATCAGCTTTTGTTCCGTCCTCATCTTCGTCTTCACGACCAGGCGTTTTTAAATCTAATTTCTTGATTACGAAATAGAAAATGACATAGTAAATGGCCCCAAAAGCTAATCCCAATGGAATTAAAAGCCACGGTTTGTCTGCTAAACCAAAGTTTAAAATATAGTCAATTAAACCTGCTGAAAAACCGAAACCATCTCGGAATCCAATAATATAAGAAACAGCAAGCGAAATACCTGTTAATACAGCATGGATACCATAAAGTACAGGTGATAAAAACATAAAAGTAAATTCAATAGGCTCTGTTACGCCTGTTAAGAATGCTGTTAACGCGATAGAGACGAACATACCACCGACTACAGCACGTTTTTCCTTTTTTGCTGCAAAGTACATCGCAAGACAAGCTGCCGGTAATCCAAACATCATGATTGGGAAGAAACCTGCTTGGAAATGTCCTGCTGATGGATCTCCCGCTAAAAAGCGATGGATATCCCCTTTGACGATTTCGCCTGCCGCATTTGTAAATTCGCCAAAGTCAAACCAGATGATTGTATTAATAACATGATGTAGACCGACTGGAATTAATAGACGATTGAAAAAACCATACATTCCAACCCCAAGTGATCCTGCACCGATAAACCAGTTCCCCACTGCATCGATACCACCTTGAATTGGTCCCCACACTAAAGCTAAGATACTAGCTAAAACCGCCATTGTAATAGACGTTATAATTGGTACAAAGCGCCGTCCTCCAAAGAAAGATAACCATTCTGGAAATTTAACATTATAAAATTTGTTATACAATAAACCTGCTGTAACACCAGCAATAATACCGCCAAATACGCCCATATTTAAGTCTTTATTAACGGCCTCTAAGACTGCGACTAATATAAGATGGGCAATGGCACCTGCTAACGCTGCACCACCACTATTATCATGTGCGAAGCCTATAGCAATACCAATTGCAAAAATAATAGCTAAATTACCTAAAATAGCATCACCTGAAGCAGCCATAATGCTTGCAATATAATGCACAACGTCATTTGGCACTGCACCAAGCATATCATCAGATCCTAAACGTAATAGTAATGCAGCTGCTGGTAATGTAGCGATTGGAAACATTAACGACCTACCGATTTTTTGTAAGAAAGCTAACAATTTTCTGCCTCCCCCTTCACGGTATAGTTGTCTATACCAATTTACTATCTATTATATTCGTCATTTCGAAAAAAACAACCAGTTTTCAGAATTTTCTATTTTTAACACTCATACTCACCCTCTTATCATTATGTATTTGTTTTATTTTGGATAAAGTTATATATGGTCATCATCCAATACTTATAACAAATAAAAATTTTCTCATCCAGACAAAAAAAGCACCGCCAATTGTTAGTTATAAATCTAACAATTGGGGTGCAGTAAGGCCATTTTTATGCTGTTACATCACGTTTCATAAATGACATATAGCTGATCACAAGGAAAATTACAGCGTAAATCGCAAGAATTGTGAGTGAGAATGGCATTGTCATACCATCTATTATAAAGTTATCAGTTTCATACTGTGTCAAATCTGAATGTGTTAGCCAAATATATTTGACGATTTCAAATCTGCTTAAGAACATCACAATCATTCCACCTGTAAAAGATAAGAACATCGTTAAACCAATCGCTAAAGAGCTTGAACGGAAAACTGAGCCCACTAAGAAAGCAAACAATATTGACATGACAAAGTTACCAGTAGAAAGTAAATAGTGGTATGCTAAATCATTCCATACTGCTTTTTCAACAACCTGACCGTTGACCATTTCTAACTCTACACCAGTTGAACCACCAAATAGTATCAGTCCAACTAGAGCACTTACTACTACATTTACTACAATTAACAAGAGCCCAAATATGAAAGTTGTAAGCAATTTTGAAGTTAATATTTTTGCTCGAGAAACCGGACGCGTTAATAGCATTTTAATCGTACCAGTAGAGAATTCACTAGATACAATACTTGCTGCAGTAATAACTGTAAATAATGTCACTAAAGTCAACATGCCACTTGTAAATGACATAAAGCTTGCTACGCTTAGATCTTCTTGAGAAGGCACATCTTCTGCTAATCGATACTCAGAAATAGCAATTTTCTCCTCGAAGGTTTTTTTATCCTCTGCCGATAATCCGTCTTCTTTCATCATCTCTTTATAATTATTAATAGCCTGCTGTTCACTTTCCTGCCACGTTATATCCTCTGTCGTTTTTGTTTCATAGTATTTCATCATAATACCAGGACCAATAATAAAGAGGATTAATAGCGCAACCATTACCCATGTTCCTTTTTTATGCCATAATTTCATCCATTCATTTTGAATCAGCTTCAGCAATTTGGCCACCTCCTGTCATTTCTAGGAATTGATCCTCTAACGTTTTTTGATGCGGTTGTACTGCAAATAATTGAATTCCTTCATTAACAAATTGCGTAATGAGTTTCGGTATATCCTCTTTCTTTATTTCCACCACATACCCGTTATTTTCTGCAACAAAGTTGTAATCAAGCTTTTGTAGAAGTGCTGCAGTCTGATCATTTGGTGTAGCTTCAATATAATAAAATGAAGAAGTTTCAACGTTAATATCACGAATATCGATAAGTTTACCATTTTGTATAACAGCTACTCGATCACACATTAACTCAATTTCAGATAATAAATGACTGGAGACAAAAACAGATACTCCATCTTCCTCCGCAATTTTACGCAAATACATACGAAACTCACGAATACCTGCTGGATCCAGACCATTTGTTGGTTCATCTAAAATTAAAAATTTTGGTCGATGAAGTAGTGCTTGTGCGAGTCCTAAACGCTGACGCATCCCTAACGAGTAGGTTGATACCTTTTCATTAATGCGCTTTTCAAGACCAACTTGTTTAACGACCTCTAGAATACGCTCTTTTGTAACGTTTTTATGCATACGCGCAAAGTGCAGTAAGTTTTTATAACCCGTCATATATTTATACATTTCCGGATTTTCTACAATTACGCCGACCTTACTAATCGCTTCCTCATAATTGTCCTGTAAGGAAAGGCCATCAATAATAACTTTCCCCTCAGTTGGATTCATAAGCCCTGTCATCATACGAATCGTCGTCGTTTTCCCTGCGCCATTCGGTCCTAAAAATCCAGTAATTTGACCTGGATATAAATCGATATTCAATTGCTGAATCAATTGTTTACCACCAATGGTTTTTGATATATTTTGCAATTGCACAATTGGTTGTGTTGTCATTAATTTCACCCTTTCTTATAATAGGCCTTCATCCATTGCACAGCATCCTTATTCGAGACATCTCGAATCGTCTCTACTTCCTCATGTGCAATAATCGAACCATTTTGCAATAAAATGATTTGATCTAAAATAGGCTCTACCTCATATAACTCATGCGTTGATAATAATATTGTCTGGTGTTCAATATCTGTAAATTGAATTAACCCTTTAATGAGCTGCTCACGAACAATTGGATCAAGACCAGAAAATGGCTCATCCATTAAATAAAAGGGTACTTCTCGCCCAAGCGTTGCGGCCATTTTCATTCGACCACGGTTCCCCTTTGATAATTGCCGTAGCTTCATATTTTTATCAACCTGTAAAAACTCTGCAACAATACATGCCTTATCATACGAAAAATCTTCGAATTGAGAAGCATAGTGCTGAAAAAGCTGCTCACCTGTGTAAAAATCAAAAAACAAATCAATATCTGGTAAATAAGCAATTTTATCAGCACTTCTACGTGTAACAGGTGTTCCATTTAGCAATACCTCACCACTTGATGGACGTAATAAGCCTGCCAACACTTTTAATAGCGTAGACTTGCCACTACCATTTTCTCCAACAAGCCCTATGATTTGCCCCACCGGAAAGGAAAAAGACACATCTTGTAGAATAGGTTTTTTCATATAACGAAAAGAAACATTTGATAGCTGTAGCATTTATTTCACCTCACGATTTATTTTGTAAAACAACCAGCATCTCTTCCTTTGAAAATCCAAGTGCTTCAATGGAAGTTAAAAAATGATCTGCTAATTGAGTTTTCATTTCTTCGCGTAAAAGCGCAATTCGCTCTTCATCAGTTGTAATAAATGTACCTTGACCTCGTTTGGTTTCCGTTATATTCATCGCTTCTAACTCCTTATACACTCGCTGCACAGTATTTACATTGACACCTGTTTCCACTGCATATTCTCGAACCGAAGGAAGTCGATCCCCAAGCACCAGATTCCCTTTCAGAATGTCTCCACATATCCGATCTACGAGCTGACTATAAATGGGCTTATCACGTGAAAAGTCGATTGTCATCGTAAAACCACCTTTTCAAGCCACTTTGTCGCTACGATAAATAGAATGGATACCAAAATGATAGTTGCTATTTCTTCTACGACATATATTGAGCCTAAAGTTGAATCCATTGTTAGTAATTTCGGGAAATATTGTTCCAGCCCCGTTAAAGGTATCCCTATACGATGGAAAATATTATCATATAATTCACTTCCTGTAAATTTAAACCATAAATTCATACAGAAGAAAAAGGTAACCATAGTGATAACAATAGAAAATCTACGAACTAAATGTTTCATTTGGAGATTAAATGCTAAATATAATACCATTATTACAAACATCATCAATTGAAGAATTACAATAATTGCTACAAAAAATAACAACAATAAAAGTACTTGGGCGAAGTTGCCTACAATTTCATCTTTGACTTTGTAAATAGCTATACCCATAAAGATAATATTGAAGATAGCGTATCCTATTAAAGAAAATACGATTTTCACACCCACAAGTTGTGCAATAGAACTAGTTGAATGCAGCCATATCTCTTTGGTCTTTAAGTCATGACGGATACTAGCTAGGAATTGTAATACCGAAAAAAACCCACCTAATACAAGTACTAGTATTGAAAAGGCAAATGACAGCTGATTTTCCTTCGCAAATCCATCACTAAACTGCCATATTAAATATGGAACTACCATGGACAGCATGATCCCTATAAAAATTCCCACAAATAGCCATGCCCTATAAAGCACCCATTCCTTTTTAAATAGCCCTACAAAATTTTTCAAAGAAAACACCTCGTGTCATAGTGTACTAGTCAAATAGTACACTATGACTTTTAGGTTTGCAAGCATTAAAAGCAAAAAAAAAGGAAGGACATCTGAATAATACATGGCTCTTCCATCAATAAAATTAAGTTACATATGTATGCCTCTTAAGCAGAGTGAGAGGGGGATTTCCGTTCCGACTGGGTGCTTTCCTGGGGGCGTCCGATGAGCCGCTTCGCTGCGCTCCAGGGTCTCATCTGTGACGCTGATCCCCGAGGAGTCACCCAGTCTCCACTCCAATCACCCTCCAAGAATGTTTCTTCTGGCATGCAACTTCTAATTTTAGTGATATTACGAAAATTAAGTAATAAGTGTTTTTTAGCGAAAGCGCAGTTAATGTATCTGAGCAACTGGTGATTTCTGTGCGAAATATCAATCTTTTTCTATAACTACAGGAATCCCTATGAGTTTAAGAGACACTTTCTGAAATATTTTAGAATGTCTCCAATTTGAAAATACGTAACTAACATTAAAAAATCAAGAAAAGGAAGCATTAGTCCTATTGAATCAACGCCCCCGAGCTATCATGAAACGCAATAATCAACATTTCACCATCAATTTTATTTCTTTTTTTACAGATATACATAAAGTTGTTTTACTTTGACGTACTCAGCTTAATTATAATTAGTTCTGTAATTTCTCTGGAATTTCCAATACACCCACATTGCTTTAAAAAATCCAATTTTTATTGTGGTTCAATTTATCAAAATCATTAAAATACCATGTAGTATTTTGGGTATCTAACTAATCTTATCTAATATATCCAAGAAATCTACCTTTGCTTCTACATTATTAATATAAATAGTATTAATTCAAGAAACATCCGTGCGCTTATTTAAATATAAGCGCACGGATGTGGGTTGTTCAATTTAACAAAAATCCCCCTTTTTTGTAAATATTCAAACCCATTTGACCTATCTTTAAAACATCCATACTTATTATTCAACTATTCTGTTAAATTGAGATTAAACCTTACTTCTCTATAAAGCCGTATCTCCCCATATTTTCATTCTTAGTAAATTCCACAAGATTTATTTTCCCATGAGTGTCTAATGGTGGCCTTTTATTTTCAAAAATTATCACTTGTGATTCATTTTCACATTCAACTAAGAATTCAAAAAAGTTATCTTGTAAATCAGTTGATGTTTTTTCTTCTTCGCTATCTCCTTCTTTATAAGAAGTTATAGGAGAATCTAATATTACATTTCTAGGATGAGGTAAACCATTTTCAATACAGTATTTCATTACCCCTAAAATAAATGCACTATACGCAATAGACCTGTAACCTTTCCCGTAAGTTCTTCTAGGTTTATCTGAGATAACTATATCTTTTTCTATTTCATCGAATTCAATTTTAGTGTACCCTGGGTAGTTCCAACCCGATAAATAGTATTTTATATCTTCACATAACTCTTCCAAATATGTTTCTAGATTAATATGTACTTTCATATCATCCTTGACATCTTCTTTATCATCAACTAATAAATCTATTAATTGCTTCTTATGATTTAACATTTTATTTAATGTATTCTTTCTTTGTAAAACTACTTCACTTGCTTTTTGTCTTCTCAATAAATCTTGTATTTCTTTTTTTAACTTCTCGTTTTTTGGTGTTAATTGTTCGTCTAATTCCATAGAAATTATTTGAAATCTAGTTCTTAATTGATCCATTTCAAGGCTATAGAATTGCTTTTCTTCTTCCATCGATACAATAGTAGCTCTAAGGTCCACTAAATGTTTTGTGATTTTTTCTAATTCTATTGTATAAGAGTGTTTGACCTCATTGATTTGATGATCACACTCTCTATTACTATAGTCGACTTTTTGATTACACTCAGGGCACTGTTCAAAATTTAATAATGAAAAGTAATGCTCTCCTTCTATTAAAAATAGTAGTCGTTTCTTATCATTTTTATACTGCTCCTCTAACAAATAAAAGCGCTTTAACATTTCTTGATTTGTTATTAAAAGAGAATCAACTTTTTGAAGCTCTTGCCATACTTCCTTTCTTTCATCTGAGTTTTTTTGTATGTCCTTACTTAAAGCACTACTAATTTCAATTAGCTCTGTAATTTGTTCATTTACATTAGATTGGGTAAATTCTACTTCTGTATCAACAATCTCTAATTCTAAATCTTTAATTAACAAATCTATTGTTTCTATCTTGGCTTGATATATTTTATTTAAATTATTATTAGAATTTATTTTTGTTTTTGTATTCGAATCATCTATTCGTGTAAGAATAAACTTAAACGCTGCTAACTCTGCTGTATGTTGCGAGTTATTGTCTGAATAAATTGGAGAATTCTTCGTAAGAATTCTTAATTCATCTATTAAAGTCAAATGATTAAATGTCCTGTAAGTAAACCTTTGAACTTCATTCTTTTTATTCTTTTTTACAAACTGTTCAGTGTTATCGTATCCTGATAATTTTAATAAGAAACTAGAAATACTTTCAGATTTCTTACTATGTTTTTGAGCTAACTTTTCATATTTCATATTGTTTTTCAAATCATTAAATGCACAATTATATTTCCCAGTCTTCCCATCTTCTAGTGATCTTTCTAAAGTATAAATCTCACCTTCGTTGCTCTGTAATTCTAAAAAAATCTTTTCGTATCCTGCGATTTCATCTATTAGTTCTGGTTTGTCTTTTGCTCCCAACATATAATCGAGACATTCTACAGCAAAAGATTTACCTGTGTTACTTGGACCAACAATCACATTTAAACCTTTTTTAAAGGTTAATTCACTTTTTAAATCCTTGCCACCCAAGATTACTAATTTATTTAATATAAATCCTTTTTTCTTCAAAGGTCACCCTCCTTTAAATTAGGTTCATACATAAACTCTCCCCCCCATTTCTTAACATTTGTATTAACAAACTGCCCTAATTCTTCATCAGAGTGCCCTGCAAAATATTTAGTGATCCATTGAGCGTTCTCTTTAAGCAAGCTATAATATTCCGTTTCAAACAAATTAAGAAATGGATAACTTAGTTCTGTAGCAGCATAGCTAATTCCCTGATCATCATATATAATTTCAATTAAACTTTTACTGTACATTAAACTCAGCCCTTCTTGCATAGCTCCTCTTCTAACTATAATTTCTCCAATACGATGGGGTGTATTTGGATGAAGGGATAGAGGCGCTTCTTCCACTCCAATATCTTGCGAATGTATTAAAAAATAATCAAAATAAATTAATCTTTGTAAGGAAAATTTCCCCTCTATAGCAGTCGATAAAATAATTAATGCTCTTAACCCTACTTCCAATGATGTATTAAATATAGTAGTACTGTTTGTTAGATTTTTAGTCACCCTTTTTCACCACCCAACCAAATCTCTGTTCATTTACAAGATGATGACACATACCCGCTAAATCATTGTTTTTTAATGAATTCACTAATGGATAACTCGGAGTTTGCAATGTTCTTGCAACTTTTGTTACTTCTTTTACCCGTTCGAATCCATTCGGGAAATCTACCTCTACAGTATCAATTACTCCATCGTAAATTTCCTCTTTTAGATCTTCAAACGCATTTGATCCAGGAGGCATAATATCCCTTTCAAATCTCATTAAAGATTCTGCTGAGTAAAAGCTTTTTCTTTGACGGAAAAAATGATCTTCATATTCTTTAAAGAATGATAAATCCATAACATTTCTTATTTCTTTATTACAACAATCTCCATATGCTTCTAATAATTTATCAACATAGACAATTTCTTCTTCTCTAATCTCATTCGGAGGTTTACTAACTATTGGACGTGTTTTTTGAATCCCTCCAAATCTATAAAAAAAGTATTTAGTTTTTGAATGTTGTTCAATTAAAGCTTGAGGCTCAATTTCACTAAAAATAGAAAAATCAAACTCTGATACATATTCTAAAAACTCTCCCCTTAGCTCTATATCTTCGTTTTTAGTTATTTTCGATTTACACTTATCATCCCATTCTTCTATTAACTTATCTCTTAATTTATCTGGTTTATCAAATAAATTATTTAAAGATGTAGACACACCGTTCGGTGTTACGAAATAATACTTTCTCGGTACAGAAAATTCATTTTTAAATGTGTAATAACATAACTTTCCTAGTTCAATCCAAGCTTTGCTAGGTGCTAACGTCGAATTATAATGCTTACATTGGTAATTATCCCAAATTATTTTATCTTTATCTTCTTCATTTACATAGGCAATTACGTCTCTTCCCATGTCACCTGCTCCTCCACACCTTTTAACTCTGCTATACTCCTCTTTTAAATATCCTGTAGCCCATTCTCGTACTAAATCTTCAAAATCACTTGCAGATATTACTTGTAATCTTTTAATAGGTTCAATCGTTTTACCTAATAATAGATCTGCATTAGAAAGTTTGACTTTTATCTCTGGTTCATCCATCTCCAATATTCCAAATTTATTAATAGACATCTATATCACCCTGTTTTTCCTCATTTTATATAATTTTAACAATATTATATATTTTTAAAAGAGTAGAATCTTGAATTTATTAACTTTTTTAATAGTCAAGCTTCTAACTTAAAAGTCCGAATTGGATAAATTGTTTAAAGAAAAGAAGCTTAACTTATGTTTATTTTAATTTGATTAAAGAGTTATTTCCTGATATATAGGATGATACCAATTTTTTTAGAATGACACATATAACCTTGCTTAAACGCACTTACTATAGCTGATAATAAAGTTACTAATGAAAATTATTTAGCAAAGTCACAACAACCGGATTCAGTTAAAATTGCTCACATTCTATCAACATAAAAAAGATAGATTGATTATCAACCGGGGATATAATATATCTGAAGGGAGCAGCCGGATCAAAGGTTTTAGCGAATGATATTTTGAATTGTTTAAGATTTAATAGTTTGATAAGGCTGGAATTGGTATGTAGTGTCTACTTTACCTATTTAATGTATAATTAGATTTAAATATTTATTTAGATGAGAATTAAAGTGATACTATTAATTACTATTAAAAGGAGTGTTAAATTAATGAAAGATTTTTTTATTAGTTATACAAGTTCAGATAAACAACAAGCTGAATGGGTTGCGTGGCATTTAGAAAACAACGGATATTCAGTAGTGATTCAAGCATGGGATTTTAAACCTGGTAATAATTTCATATTAGAAATGCAGAATGCCACTATAACTGCTGAAAAAACAATTGCAATATTATCGAAAAACTATCTAAATGCTCTGTATACTCAACCTGAGTGGGCAGCGGCATTTGCTACTGACCCAATGGGGAAAAGCCGTAATTTAATACCTGTTAAAGTTGAGGAATGTGATGAGTTAGCAGGAATGCTGTCTAATATTATTTATATCGATTTGGTAAATAAAAATGAGCAAGAGGCCTCTGAAATTTTATTAGGAGGAGTAAGTGGACAAAGATTAAAACCTAATAGCCCTCCTAAATTATTTAATGAGTCATTGAATAATGGAAATCCCACCAGTAGTAAATAATCTACCATTTTTAAGGAATAATAATTTCATTGGAAGAGATTACGTATTCGAAAGAATTACAAAGACTTTGAATAATTCAAAATGTGTAGCTTTATATGGTATGTGGGGAGTAGGAAAAACTCAGATAGCGATAGAGTACGCTTATCGAGAATCTAAGAGATATGATAATGTAATATGGGTTAACTCAGAAAGTATCTCGTCAATTATAAAAAGTTTTAATGATATATTTTATACGTATAAATTAAACGAATTAGTTACAGATATAGAAACTGAGACAGATGCAAAAGTTAGAATTAGCAATTGGTTGAGTAAAATGAGAAATTCCTTACTAATTTTTGATAATGCTATTATTATTGAAGATATTTATGATTTCATAGCAAGTAATTTTTCAGGAAAAATTATAATTACATCTAGAAACCCTAATTGGAGTTCAATTGCTACAGAATTAGAGATATCAGTGATGGAAAGAGATGAATCCAAACTAGTAATTTCAAAAAATAATAAACAAATTAATACAAATGATCTAGAAAAATTATGTGATATATTAGGTGATTTACCGTTAGCAATGGAGCAAGCTAGGGCCTACATATCTGAGACGGGATTAACTATCTCTGAATACATTGATAGATTAGAAAAATATAAAACTTTAATTATGAGTAAGGGGAATTTGATTTTTTATAAAGAGACAGTTGCAAGTACCTTAGGCTTAATTTTAGAAAAAATTGAAATTCTTCTACCTGGTATAAAAAATATTTTAGAGTATATGTCATTCTTAGATTCAGAGGATATCCCAGTAGATATTTTTAGAAAAGATATAAATTTTTTTTCAGAAGAAGGTAAAAGTATCTTGTCAGACGATATGAAATACGACGAAATGTTGACTATATTCAGAAAATACTCGGTTTTAACAGTTAAGAATGCTAATACTTTCTCAATTCATCGCTTAGTACAACGACTTATTAGGGATTCAATTGATACAAAGCAGAAAATAGTTATTCTAGAACAATCTACAATAATGTTAAATCGAAATTATGAATTTAATGGTAAAAACTTTGATTTACTAGGTCCAAATACAAGATTTCTTACTCATGGAATAAAGCTAATTGAATACTCTTTAGAATATGATTGTATGAATGAGGAATTAGTATGGCTTATGAAAACTATTGGCGAGCATCATTTCTACCTATCACTTTTTAAAGATGCAAAAAAATATTTTTCATCTTCACATGAAATGTTTAAAAAAATAAATAGTGTAGCAATTGAACTAGAGTTTGAAATACTTTATTTTACCGGGTATAACTTTTTTAAAATAGGAGACTTTAACAAATCTAAGTATTTTTTAGAAGAAGCAATTTCTATTGCCGAAAAAGAAAATAAACAATATTCTCTAATTCAGGCTTATTGTATATATGCAACATTATCTGACCAAATAGATGATTTGGATAAAGCAGAATTATTTTTAAAAAAAGCTAAAGAACTGTTGGAATCTTTAAATGATGTGGATAGTCCATTATGTATTTCAATTTCTAATGGGTATGCAGAGTTAATGAAGAAAAAAGGCAAGTATAATGAAGCCATAACATTTTATCAGGAAGCAAAATTTTTGATAGATAAATATCTTGATAAAAATAGTCGAAATACTGCAAGTGTAAATATAAGTCTGGCTGATTGCTATTACCAAGCCCAACATAGTTTCACCGAAGCAAAAAAATATCTAGAAGCTTCACTAGAAATATTAGAGTCATATTCATTGGAATATGATCCAGAAGTAGCAAGGGCAAAAAATGCATTAGGCTTAATTTTACTTGAAGAAGGAAATATTACTGATTCAAGAAAACTTTTTAAAGAAGCTCTCCAAGAAGATGAAAAACATTTAGACAGAGTACATTACAAAATAGCAAGTAGATTAAATAATATTGGTTTAACTTACTCTAGAGAAGGAAATTATGAAAAAGCAAGAAAAAATTATGAGGAAGCTCTTGAAATTAATGAATTACTATATGGTAGATATCATCATCAAGTAGCTGTTCAATTATGCAATATAGCATTTTTATATTCTTCGCAAAATAATATTGCTAAATCTTGTGAATACCTCATAAAGGCACTGGAAATTGAAGAGAATATTTTTGGTGAAAGAAGTATTAAAATTTTAGATACGAAAATAGATTTAGCTATGAATTATGCCGTTTTAGGAAATTTGAAATTGGCCAAGGTACATTTAAATCAATCTTTTGCTATTGCAAAATCTGACAAGGTAAATGGCAAAAAGCATCTAGCTTTAATACGAGATTTGAAAAAAAATGCAAATTTATAATTTGTTTATATTAACCTGTAATAGAAATTATGAAATTTAAACAAAGGCTCACGTTTTAAAAATTCAAAACGTGCGCTTTTATTTCTAATAAAATATTTTTCAACTGACGATTGTTATAATTATTTAATTATCTGATTAAATTCTTCTTCTTCAACTACATTAATGCCTAATTCTTGGGCCTTGGTTAATTTACTTGCTGCCTCAGCAGCAAGTAAATACGTCGTTTTTTTAGAGACACTTCCTGAAACTTTCCACCTAAACTCTCAAAAATTTGAGCTACTTATCACGTTTTGAATAATATTTTATCCAGATAAAGCTAATTATTTTTTACATATTTTAAATTACTGATAAATCTCATTGACACAATAATTTTCAAAAATCAAAGAAAGAGCCTCTAAAAGGGCTCTTCCCATTATTCTATTTAGATTGTCGTAATGAATTTAGGAGAAAATCTTGAATGCTATTTCTAACCCATTTTCCCTACCACTTTAACTTTTAATCTTGTTGCATTTTCTGGGTGGTAAGCAAGGGGTGTTTCTTCTACTTCCACTAATTCAATCGTCTCAGAAAGGGCTCCAGCTAATACAGCTTGTTTCACTGCTTTTTCTTGAGCATCTTTCAATGAAATCTCACGTGGCTCTTTAGAATAAATATAAATCTGTTCATATTGACCGCTAATTTGAGCAATAGAGGCACCAATCGCATTTGCTACAGTCCCATTTTCAAACTTAACAATATTGGACACCCCTCGAAGAGTATCTGGAACAATAACACTACCTCCACCTACTAATACAAGCTGAACATCTTCTGATGAAGTTTTCATTTTATCGATGGCTTGCTCAATTAACGATGATATTTCTAATTGAGCTTCTTTCGCAAATATTTCATCAATATGCGCTACTAAGCTACTATCACCAATATCAACTAGACCGAGACGAACAGCGATGTCTGTCGTCGTAAGAGTATTCCCACCAAAAACAAGTGCTTCTTCAGCGATTTTATACCCAACGCTATCAGGTCCAACCGTAATTTTCCCGTTATTTACTCGGACAATACTGCCTCCACCTAGCCCAACAGAAATAATATCTGGCATTCTAAAATTTGTGCGAATATCCCCTACTTCTACTGCTACAGAAGACTCCCTTGGGAATCCATCTTGCAAAACTCCAATATCAGAAGTCGTTCCACCAACATCTAAAACCATCGTATCTTTGATTTTTGCTAAATAAGAAGCACCGCGTATGCTGTTCGTCGGTCCACATGCAATCGTTAGAATCGGGAAATGTTTAGCATAATCAATTGACATTAATGTTCCATCATTTTGGCATAAATAGACTTTGGCGTTGAAAATCCCTTCACCTTCTAACGCATGAACAAAGCCTGTCGTTGTCGTTTCAATTACTTTGCATAAGGCCGCATTTAAAATGGTTGCATTTTCACGTTCAATTAGACCGACTGAGCCAATTAACGACGAGCAGGAAATTGGGAATTCATCGCCATAAATATCATGTATCAGATTGCGTACTCTAAATTCTTGATCATTCTTAATGGAAGAAAAGACGCCAACTATTGCTATGGATTCTACTTTATCACGCCAGTCCTCTAGAAGCGTTTGAATTTCGCCTTCGTCAAGCTCACCTAAAAGTTGACCATCGTATTCATAGCCACCATGGACTAAAGCATAATTTCCCGATAGTTTTTCAACCATATCTTTTGGCCAAGCAGTATATGGCAGTACAGAGGCAGTTGCTGGATATCCTAGTCGGATTACACCGACTTTAGCTAATTTTTTACGCTCGACAATGGCATTTGTACATTGTGTTGTTCCTAACATGGCATGCGTAATTTTCGTCTTATCAATGCTCGAGTCTTGTAATAAGTTTCGTAAAGCCGTTTCAATACCTGTTTTTATATCTAAACTCGTTGGCGATTTAACACTATGAACTAGATTACTATGTTCATCTAAAATTATGGCATCCGTATTCGTCCCACCAACATCGATTCCAATCTTATACATGTTCAGCTACCACCTTTTTAACCAATTCCTCAATTGGAGCATAATCGTAATCATAACCAAAATATTTTGGACCTGCTGTTTCAATTCCTTTATCAGTTCGCCATTTTTCATGTGCTGGCAATCCAATTACTCGGACACGCTTACCGTATTTTAAGCTTTCCGTTGTCACTGGCAATAAAGTTTCATAATCTACTAAACAAATTAAATCAGGGGTCATTGCGACAACTTGATCATTTTTTTCTGCAATCAAGTTTTCATTTTGAAAATGAACTTTCATAGTTTCGTTTTTATTGACTTCCATACCTTCCAAGTTCATTTTCCCAAGGTTAAATCCACCCTTTGTTTCTCGAATAAGATCGACAATTTTACCTTGAAATAATTCATAACCAGAAACTAGCTGTAGCAATTCATGTAGTTTATCTTTCACATTTCTACTTTTTGAAGAAATAATTTCACCGATTTTTTCTGAAAGCGTAATGATATGATGAACTCCGCTCTTTTTAATCTGCGCTCCAGTCGTTGGATACAAGCTAACTAAAGAGCTAGCGCCCATCTCAACTGTTGCTGCTCGCGCTATGCGTTCTGTCCATTTATTATCAATCGTTTCAAAAATTCCGATATTTCCTTTTTCATCTGTAATAGCCATCGGTGTTGCAGAAATGCCATCCAAATTAAATGTCACCATTTGCAATTCTGGAAATGCACGTCCCATTCCATCACAATCAATAAGAGGGATATCCAGCTGTGCCGCTACTACAATCGGGATCATCGAATTCACCCCGCCCGCTTCCATTGGATATGTTCCTGTAATCTTTTCTTTTCCAATATATTTCGCTAGCTTTTGAAAAACTTTAACAAACTCATCTCCTCGTGGAAATTTTTCAACTAAAACAGAAGGTGCCCCCATCATAGCTGCTGGAATGAAAAAGGCTTCATCTTCAATTTCATCAACTGAATACAATTTTACTGGTCCATTTTTTTCAATGGCTGAGAGAGCCATCATTTTCCCGATATAAGGGTCCCCCCCTCCACCTGTTCCTAAAAAGGCGGCTCCAATTGCAATATGTTCAATAGCTTCTTTATCTAAATATCTCATCTATTCTCCTCCAATATGACAATCTTTTGCATTGCTATACGATAACCGAAATAATAAATAACAAATGAAATAACAATACCAATTAGTGGTTGATTCGGTAATTGCGGCATGCTAGGGAATAACGATAAAACAATTGGAATACTAGCAATCACTGCACCAACTAGCCACGAGAAAACGCCTAAACGATTTACACCGTCAACTTCCTTCCAGCTTGTTTTATCCCCTTTATTCGTCACCCAATAAGAGGCAATCATAACACCCGCAACTGGAGGAATCATCGCTGATAAAATCGACATAATCGGTGTAAAGAAATTTAAAATACCGATCACGGCAAGTAATGTCCCAACTGTACCAGCTATGCCAATCGCCATTTTTTCTTTGTCCTTCGAAATATTAAAAACATTAATTAAGGCAATTCCTCCTGAAATTGCATTCACCAAATTGGTTTTCCATGTAGCTAAAATTAATGCAATACCACCGATAAATGGAGTGGCAATATTCAGAAAGACCGCAGTAATGTCACTTGTTTGATAGGCAATTGTTAAAATTGCTCCTACGCCAATCATCAATACTCCAGCTGGAATAATTCCAAATGTTGCTGCCTTGAAAACATCAGAACGTTTTTTAGAATATTGAGAATAATCACCCGCGATGACTGCCCCAAGTGCAAATGAACCGATCGTTATAGCTAGTCCATCCGTAAAACTCATGTTATTTTTAGGTTTGTAGTCCAAGATAAGCTGTAGATTATCCCCAGATAAAACTTGCACTAAACCTATTAGACAAATGACAACTAAGAAAGGAACTGCAATATAACTTAAGACGCGTAGCACTTTGATGCCGTAAATAGCTGAAACTACCATCACCAAACCACTAAGTAAAGAAGCTAATGGAATAGGTATATTCATATCATATTCTGCTAATAAATTAGCTAACGCAACTCCGCAAACATTGGCTTGAATGCCAAACCAGCCTAAGCAAGCAATCGCCAAAATAATAGATAATATCGTCCGTGATCCTTTTTTACCAAACACTTGTCCTGCGACATGAACGGTTGGCTTCCCTAAATCACTACTTTGCATTCCTTGAAAAATCATGATGATTACTACAATTGTATAGCCAACCAAAGACACGGCTAATGCCTTTGTTAAACTCATACCAGAAATTAATGCATTCCCAACTAGCAAGCTTGGAATACAAATCATTGCGCCTGCCCAAATAATCCCTAGACTATACCAAGACTGACCTTTCCCATCATTCCCCAAATCGTCCCCTCCTTTTATTGTTAGTTCATTAAATCAATTATGCCTCGGCATAATTGCGTCCGGAATCGGCTTTGTACTTGCACAAAGCATTCCTTACCGATTCTGTGACATCCGCCGGAGGCATTAACTTCTTTCAGCGGATGTTTGAACACCCACTGAAAGAAGTTAATGTTTTTTATTATAAAAGAAGGAAGAGAGGCGCGTCTTTTTCAAAAATGAAAAAAAAATCTGAATTTTTGTCTTTTTCAACAAAAATTCAGATTTTTCTAACCATTAATTAGGCGATAGATCATGCAGGCCATATATACATCGTAAAATTCTGAATAAACCGTTACATCGTTGCCAATAAGTTCACTAATTTTTTTAATACGATATTTCACTGTATTTTTGTGAATGTATAAGTTTTTCGCACACTCATCAAAACTTCCATTTGCATCTAAAAGAAAAGCAATTAATGTATTTAAAGATTCTTTATCATTTAGAATTGGGTCAATAACTGACAGGTTTTCTTCAATTATTTCTTCCCCTTGTTTACTTAAATCGATGGCTCGCTTCATCGATCGAAGTTCAGCGGCGGTAAACAATTTGCGCATAGGATAGACGGTATGGACTTTCTTTCCTACCTGATTCACCAATTGATACATTTGACGAACAGCCTTAGTATTTTTCATTTTCGGAGAGTAAACGATTTCTGATATTTGAGAGTAGTAATTCGTCGTTTCAATAAACTCAGTAGCAATCTCAAATTCATGAAATTTATTCAAGCCATTTCCTAAAAGAACAATAATACAACGATCAATGCATTGAATCACTGTCGTTTGATAATATTTTGAAAGTTGCTCTTCCAGCTCATCTCTTATTTTCTTCTCTTCTGATAAATCATCGATATAAATTAACCACATCATTTGAATAGCAGAAACATCGATATATAAGAAGTTAGCCAATCTTCGCATTTTTTCGCTTTCATCATTTATTATTGCTTTTACTAATGCAAACTCACTAACTTCATCATGCTTATCTCCCCATAGATTAATGGCCACTTGGACAACTTCACTAATTTTTTCAATGGTCTTTGCTGGCAATGCCGTATTCTCTTTAATAACAAACAAAAGGAGCTGTTCTCCATTTTTTTGCTGAACACTTTTATATTCAACGACACACGATAAACCGCTTCTTTGTAATTCTAGTTTTCCCTTTTCCTTATTCAGATGACTTTGTGAAAATTCCTGTAGTACTTGCCCAACATCTAAAGATGAATTTCTTGGCCACATCACTTGATTGACAATATCAACATTACTATTGGTCAGTACAATATTAGCTTTCAAGCGATCAGATAGCATTTTCAATGTGATTTCTACACTTTGTAAATGCTCTGGTAGCAAGCTGACCTTTTCTAAAGTTTCCTTCACAAACTGATCATTGACAGCCTGATTACTAACAATCGCTTCCATCACTTCATAAATGACTTCATTATAGCGTAGAGAGTAATCATTTTTAGGCATACAAATAATGATAAAACCTTGAGAGTCTGCTAAATGCAGTACCTCCTCTGGAATTTCTGGTAAAACAATTCCCACATAATATAAAATAAGCCCCAATTCACCAAGATCATGTAAGTGTTGAATGGTTGCACATTGTTGTTCAACACTATCTCTAATTGAATAAAAAGAGCTAATGACAAGCTCTTCCGCATACCATTCTTCCTGAACTGATTGGATAATCGTAGATAAAAAATCTACATTTGAAACTTCTAACACAGATAGAGATGAGACCGTCCGATTAAGATTATTTCTCCCAGTTAATACTTCTGCCCCTCTAAACGATGGCAATTGTAGTATATCTTTTACCGTTACCCCATTTTTCATCACCACTTCTTCTTTTTATATTTGTTATGTAATATCAGGTGTTCCCTAATTAAAACTCATAATAAAAATATTCTTCTTGCTAAAAAATACGGCATAAACATCCTTATTGAAGAAGAATACCATATTCCTTGTTTTAGAAGAAGAGATAGGGAAATCGGGGGTCATCCGCTAAACTTGTAAATTTGATGAGTTTAATAAATGGATATTTCCAAGTAAGATTAATAGACCCCTATGTATTTACTAATGCACTTAATGTAAAAAAAACGGTTTTAATCTTGCTAAATACCGGAAAATTACAGGTGGAAGATATCTTCATTTTCAAGTCAATACTTCGGAATGTAAACATTGAAAATATACAAAGTTTTATGCCCGCTATATCTAATAAAGTAGTCATAAAACGCATCAAACCAACAATGTATAAAATCTTGCATACACAAAAATTAGTTTAAATGAAATGATAGTAGTAACAAGGGTTTATTTTTTGCCATTGCTGCCTATTGAATTTTTATTTATTTCTTAAGTTAAAAACGAAGT
Organism: Lysinibacillus sp. 10T31; assembly: GCF_056394365.1. Taxonomy (NCBI): domain Bacteria; kingdom Bacillati; phylum Bacillota; class Bacilli; order Caryophanales; family Bacillaceae; genus Lysinibacillus; species Lysinibacillus sp. 10T31. The sequence continues at coordinate 22,655 of NZ_JBFTHS010000007.1, read as the reverse complement.
GTAGGAAACATACCGTTGAAATCGTTTGAATTACAACAGTAGAGACTAAAACGCACACTTACACAGCTGCTGATGTTAAAGCGTACCAAGATAAAAGTCTTCTAGCGGTTGCTGCAATGACTGTTATTGGAGTTACTATGACTATAACTAGTGCAATTTTAACAATCGCCTTTGATGCATCGGACGCTACAACTACTCGTGTTAGTTTCCCAGCGCCTCGTGTAGGAGATACAATGACAACTACGCTTACGCCAAAAACAGGCGGATTTGAAACAACTCTTGTATATAATCAAAAAGCATACACAGATTCTTCGGGTAATAAACAGTCGGCGGCGACTTATAAAATGAATCCTGTTTTTAAGAAATACCTTGTATACCCACGATAATGATTAAAAATGGGCGCTTATTTATTAAGCGCCCTTTTTTAATCTAATAAAGTTGTAGTAAAAGTCAGCGGCAGATAGGATAAATATAAAAAATGCGAACTTAGAAGTTAATGACGGCAATGGAAAAGCTACATCTCTAATACCTATTAGCCAAAGTGCAGTTGATAAAAGAACTATGGCATCCATCAACATAGATAAAGGGCGTTTTTTATCTTTGTAGAAAAAATTAAACAAAACTAATCTTGCTAATAGTGGAATTGTCAGAAAAAAAGAGTAGATTATTGAAAGCGCTAAGAGTCCTTCCACAATATCACCCCTTTGTTAATTATCGTATTAAGGTATAAGTATATTGTATAATAAGATTAATAAAACGAGAATATACATTCCTAAAAGGAGGGTCAAGTTACAAATGTTGAGAAAAACACTAGTAATGAAACAATTAAAGTAACTTATAAGGTAAAAGCAAAGGATGCAAGGAAAAAAGGCATTGTAATTGGATACGAATGGCCAAGTAATTATCAATTAAGTGATAGTTATTCTACAGGAGTAGCTAATAGTGTCGATTCTCATACCATTACGATTCCTAAACCAAAAGTTAATGCTATTGGGACTCAAAATGTAGTGGCAAAACTTACTGGTAGATATACAGAAACCAAACAACTTAAGTCAGTCTTCAAGTGGTCTTCATATAAAAACTACAATTTGGAATACAAAAGCAGCATTTAATAGTAATCATCAACCGATATATTCTGATACACAAACTTCTACATGGTAAAATTTTATTTTAAGTAGTCCAACAAAAACACTTTCTCAAAAGGTTTCTAATCGAATAACATCTTGTTTTGGCTAATCTATCAAAACTCTATGTATTTCTTTTTCTTTTTTATTTTTTCAATTCCATCTATTAAAATACCAATTCCCAAAAGCATGAACCCTATAGAAAATGAATATTTAAAATAAATAGAGCTGTGATATCCTAATTGATAAACTAGACCAATTAAAATCAAGATTAAACTTAAAATAATAATGCTATTTCCAATTTTCATAAAAAGATATACCCCCTATGATTTTATTTTAAATAGCCTCTAATAAATCGTTAATTATAAATCACTTGTAGAAAAAATAGTTGATTCAATCAATCATCTTACTTTGTTCAACAGACTAAACATCTTAATCTATTTTCTTTTCTTTGCTTTGCTGAATTTTTCTCTTTGATTTCATAAGGATTATCCCCACCCCTAATTTACGACTAATTATATCATGTCATCAAAAAAACAGAAAATTCCAGGCTACTTAGCCGAAATTCATCTCACACTTTCTTATCTTAATTTCTAGTTACGTGATCTCTGCCACTTATAAATCCTGGGGATATTCCTTCTTTTACAAATGATAGTCCATCACAGGTTGGGGATATCACCATGTTATTTTCAGTTTATTTTAAACATTCATTCACACTTTGACTACATTATGTAAAAAGATTACTCTGTTAAAGCTGAAAAGCTGTCACAATAAGGTTTATCTTTCATTGAGAAATACATTTATACTCTCAGATGGAACATATACATTTTGAATTGAAATTTGAATTTCATCATAGGCATTAAGGAGTTCTCCCTTCTTACACCTCAAAAGGAACTCGTTATATTATGGATAAGGTGCTAAGAGGAAACAATGTTGGCATTGGTAAAAGTGGTTTTTCGAGAAAAGTTTGAAGAGTAAAGTAAGTGCCATAAGTTAAAAAATAGCAAAAAAAGAATGAGCTATTTTCAGCTCATTCTCGTTCGGCGCTATTGTTTCATAGTGGCACTAGCTAACATGCCCTGCAGCAAAAACTTTATTGCCAACTTGGTAAGTTAAAATCTTACATTTCTCATTGTGAGAAATAGCGGTAGTTGATACAACAACTTATATTCCTATTTCCCTCATTTTCTCCGTTACTTCTCCTACTCTACCATCAATATTCGTACCGTCAAACTTCGGAAGTTTCAGCTCACTTACGATTTTTCCGTCGAGCATAAACAGAATGCGCTCCGTCCGCGCCGCTACATTTGCATCGTGAGTGACAAGCATAATCGCAGTACCGCCCCCGTTAATTTCGGAAAAAATGTCCATGATTTCCTGCGCTGATTTTGAGTTAAGTGCACCCGTAGGCTCATCACCGAAAATGATTTTCGGGTTGTTCAAAAGTGCTCGACATATCCCTGCCCTCTGAAGCTGACCTCCCGAAACCTGTGTAATGTCGCGCATTTCGAGCTCCGCAATGCCAACCCTCTTCATAAGTGCTCTTGCCTTCTCCGAAATTTTTGCTACATTTTTTCTGTTATCGCGCATTGATGGAAGAATAATATTATCAAGAATATTTAGATTTTTGAGCATAGTTGGCTGCTGAAATACAAAGCCCATTTTAGTTCTACGTATATCTGAAAGTTCAACCTCCCCGATTGACGATAAATCACTGCCATCAAAAATAATCCTTCCGCCATCAACGCTGTCCATGCCACTCAGCGCAAACATTAGCGTTGATTTGCCAGAGCCTGAGGGTCCCATTATCGCAACAAACTCACCCTCGTTTATGTTAACAGACGTTCCGTCGAGAACATTACACTTTTCATCGCCCTCGCCGAAAGATTTTACAATATGTTCACCGATGATAATCTTCTTCATAAACTACTCCTTTATATGTTCGGATATTTTTATTTTCCCCGCGCCCGATGTGCCAATTATTGTTGTGATTAGTACCGAGCAAACCATCATTAACGGACAAAGCACATACGCCGAAAGTGGATTGATCGAAAAACTAAACGACGACGCCCCAAATGAGGAAATAACTGCGCCCGTAAGTACTTCTCCGAGTGTATTTGCTAGTAGAGTGCCAAGAACAATTCCGATTATTGATACGAATACCGCTCGCGAAGCAAACTGTATCGTAATATCTGAGTTTGTAAAACCTAATGCTTTCATGACGGCAATCGAATATCTGTCCTTTGCGACAAGCATTTTCATAAACAACAGCGTTACTAGTACCGTTATTATGAGCGCTATGGCAATTGCAGCAATGGAGGCCTTTCCGACCGATTTTATGGTCGAGCCGAAAGTTTGAGTAACAAATTCATCGATATTGGAAATCTTAGCGAAAGTAAATCTGTCTGCATACTCTGAAACTTTTTCATTAACAAGAGATTTATCTGAAAGCTTCGCGCAAATCACGCTCCACATTATACCTTCCGAATTATCGGTAAAAACAGCCTTTGCCGTTTTTCCGCCGTTCGTAATGTCGGAATAAATGCCGCTTACTGTTAGCTTTGTCTCCTTTCCCTTCATCACGATCGTAATGACATCGCCAACCTTTTTGCTCATTTCATCAGCGTTCAAAGATGAAAGTGCAATTTCGTTTTCTACTGCGGGTGCTCTTCCTTCGGTGTATTCGATTGGGAATATCGAATGGTCGCCGAGTTCGATTTTTATATTTTCTTCCGAACCGTCTTCCTTTTTGGTTTTGAATGTCTTAGTTGTAAGGATGGTATATTTTGAAATGGAACTATCGCTGTTCATAGTTGTTAAAACATCAGCAGATTTTTTAGATATATGATCAGTCTGTTGAATATCGATACGAATATCGTAGTTTCCAATACCCATATATTTAATGAAGCTTGTTGAGGAAATCGTGTTGTAAAGGTTTTGTGGAACAATAATGATAAATGCTGAAATTACAAGTACTGCAAGCATTGTGACGTAAAGTCTTTTCCTTGCAAGAACGTCCTTGATACCTAGAAAAATATTCGTGTTAAACAGCTTATTTCTATTTAGGCAAAAACGCTTTGCGCCTGCGTTTTTTTCCTGTGAAGTGCCAAAACGTATTGCTTCTGCAGCAGATATTTTCCGAAAGCGTCTCAGCACTCCGCTTACATAGGCGATGATTGCGAGGAATACAAGCAGAATTCCGATTATTCCTAAAGCCGCGGCAAAGGAAGAGTTTTCGCTTTCTCCCATATAAAGCCGGATATTTTCAAGAAGGATGTCTTTGAATATGAACGAAAGTGCAAAACCGAGAATACTCCCCCCTGCTGCAATCGCTGTGTACTTCGCAAGATAAATTTTCTTAATGTCAGAAAGACGCAGCCCTATCGCCTTCATAACACCAATTTCACGGTAGTCGTCCTCGATTTTCGCAAGAAGTGTAAAACGTATGCACATAAATGCGATTGCAACGACAAGAACACTTATTAGAAGGATAACTGCTATCATCATCCCGTCAGAGAGTGCGTTAAGTGTTTTGAAAAGTGGATATGTAATCGTTGGTCCGTTCGCTTCAAGACCTGCGGAGGCATAAGCAGTTTCAAATTCACCTAGCGCCGATATATCCTTTAATCTAAACTCAATCAAATACTCCGTACTTCCATGGCTCTTTATTTTCGCGTAATCATTTTGACTGACTAGAAATCTTTTTGAGGAAGACAGCATGGAATTCATCTGAGAATCACGGAGGAAACCCGCAACAGTAAATTCCTTTCCTCCAATTACTGCTTTATCACCGATTCTTGTTGTGTTGTCCTTCATATAGTTAATTGGAACATAAAGCTCGCCATCGGATACGTTGATAATGTTTCCTTCAAGATTAAGAAGATAATCGAATTTTTCACTCTGTATGCTGAAACCATTGTCTTGAACATTATTCGCAAGCGAACTATCCCCTAAAATAATTTGCCCGTTATCCATATTGAGAAACTCAAGCACTTGATATTCATCGACATTGTTGTTTTGCTCCGCGAAATTCGCAAGCCTTACAGTATCAATATCTCCCGTATGCATTTGCATAAAATGAGGAGTTTTCGCCTGATGCATAAGTGAATCGATCGCACCAGAAAGATTGACAATAAGTATCGCCGAGAGAGAAACGAGCATAGCTGCTACGGCGACAAATATTGTTGTTGTCAGCGTTATCAGTTTGCTTTTAGAAATGTCATTCCGGATTATTCTGTAATACATACGTCACCTCTGTTTTCAAGCTTTTTAACTGACTTCAAGTTGAACAGAATAAATGAAGTAACACATAATAAAATTCCAGCGATTATGATGAGTAAGCCCGTTCCTCTGCCTTGACCTGTTCCGGTAATTTTCCCTATGCTGTCAGCAAGCAATCCTCCGTCAACTAACAAAGGAGTGAACACATAATCTGCAAGTATACCTGAGAGCGCATAGGCGGCAATAAATCCAAGCTGTGAAATTACCCCAATAAGTGACCATGCTCTCCCTTGAACGGCATTATCAATGTTGGTACGAACAAGAAAATCCAAAGTTGAGTTTGCAAATGGCATCATGGCAAAAAAGAAAAAGCCTGAAATGCAAATAAGTACTATATTTTCCCGAAGTCCGAATACCGCCATAAATACTCCTTCAAAAAACAGCGAAAACGAAAGAATTTTCACATACCCTTTTTTGATTGGAAGAAATCCGATGATCACACTGGATACGAGCATCCCTGTAGCAACAAAAGTTTCCACCGTTCCTATTACAGAGCTGCTCGTAAAAGTAAGCAACATCGGTATGGAAAGTTGTTCAATAATACCAAGATAAAATGTCAGCACAGATGTCATGATGACAAGAACGAGAACCCCTCGGTTTTTAGAAACTGCACTCCATCCAGCTTTAAATTCTTGGAAAAATGATTTTGTCTGTTCGTATTTCTTTGAAGCAAGCCCTCTACGTACTGCAAGGGCCGATGTGACTGTTACAAAAAATGTACAGATGTCGATGACAAGCAAAAGCTTTATATCCGAAACGGTAAGCAAAAATCCCGCAATGATGGGAGAAATCAAAAATTTTGCAGAACCTGCCACCTGGACTAACACGCTTGCCTTCGTGTACTGTTCCTCAGTAAGCAAATCCGTAACCGTAGCCTTGTATGCGGGATCAAGCAACGATGAAAACACCGAACTTATAGTAACCCCCACACAAATCTGCCATAGCTGCGCTTCTCCGCTCAGCATACAAATTAGAATATATACAAGTCCTATCGCAGAAAGACTGTCGCCTAACACCATTAAAATTCTTCGGTCATATCGATCCGCAAGCACCCCGGCCACCGGACTTAAAAGAAGCGATGGCATAAACGCAAGTAAGGTTACAAGTGCCATTGCCGATGCCTTCCCCGTCTGCTGGAAAACATAAATTCCAAGCCCGAATGATGTTAGCCCGCTTCCTATGGCCGAAATCAATTGTCCCGACCATAGCAGAAGAAATTTTTTGAAAAAACCCTCGGAATCAACCATCGTTGTTTCCATTTTCTTCACCTCCACTGCCAAACATCTTCATCATGTACATAAGACTTCCGCTTTCAACACCGAGCAGTCTTTCTACGTTGAAGACAAAAGCTGGTATACGTGCAGCACGTTCTTCATCTGTCAGATCTACCATATCATCATCAAAAACGGTATTCGTATATGCCACAATCATTTCCATACATTCATACGGATATGGCGTACTAAATAGTCCTTGCTCAATACCCTCACGGATTATTCCCGTCAATATCGGCGGGAGACCGTTAATGATGACCTTTTGTATTTTCTGATGCATAAGCGCGTTCTGAGGCTTATGTATATGGTCAATAATTTCCTTGCCGTTTCCGCCGCTTATGTTTAGTGCCATCACAACACGAACAATACGCTCGTGAACGGCTATGCTCTTATCTGCAGCAATTCCATTGGCTGCACCTAAAATTTGAGTATTATATCGATCAATTAGCGCGTCCATAATATCTTCCTTCGACTTGAAGTGATAATACAGCGTTCCTCGTGCAATTCCGACCTTTTCGAGAATATCGTTAGTACTTGTGCCGTCAAAACCCTTCTGACCGAAAAGCTCATCAGCCGCATCAAGTATTTCGTTTCTGCGCTCCATCGCTTCTTTTCTCATGTTTATTCCTCCTTCATAGACCGACTGTCTGTCGATAAAAATTATAGCATTTTACAATAAATTGTCAATGGGCTATTCCGATTTTGTAAATAACTATCAATTAATTTCCTGATTATCTGGAGGTAAACGATAAATTCATCCATACAAAAATATCCTTTTACGCATAATAAGTGATAGAATTACATGTAAGAAGTTTATGCGTTAAGAGAGGAAAACAATAATGTCTGAAGTACAAAAAATGGATTATACAATAGGAAAAAAGATACGTGAAAGTTTACAGGCGGATTGCCAAAGCTGTTTTGGTCTATGCTGCACGGCTTTAAATATTGCTGCTTCTAGCGACTTTGCCATTAATAAAGCAGCTGGGACACCTTGCCCTAATCTACAATCAGATTTTAGCTGTCAAATTCATAGTAAACTTAGAAATCAAGGGTTTAAAGGATGTACAGTTTTTGATTGTTTAGGAGCAGGACAAAAGGTTTCACAAACAACCTTCCATGGACAAGACTGGCGACAACACCCTGAAATTTCTGAGAAAATGTTTCGTGTCTTTCCGATTATGGAACAACTTTATGAAATGATCGCCTACGTAGCAGAGGCATTATCGTATCAGGTTGATTCATCCCTATTTAACAAACTACATATACAATTAGAACAGCTACAGCGTGCAACAGAGCTTGAAGCAGATGCATTACTAGCAATAGATATTCCTAATTTCAGACTGCCAGTGAATGTTTTACTGTTAGAAACAAGTGAGCAAATTCGCCAAAGCCTTATCGGAAAGATTAATGGAAAAAACGCTCGAAAGTATAACAATCGTGGGGTTGATTGGATGGGGAAGAATTTAAAAGGCAAGGATTTAAGGGCAACTGATCTTAGAGGATCTTATTTAATTGCTGCCAATCTAGAAAATGCAGACTTAAGAGGTGTTGATTTTATAGGTGTGGATTTACGTGATGTAAATTTACGCGGCGCAGACCTTTCAACAAGTATGTTTTTAACCCAAATGCAAATTAATTCAGCACAAGGCAATCATCAAACAAAATTACCTTCCCACCTGAAACGTCCTTCTTATTGGGTTGACTAACTAGAAAAAGGGTAGATGAAAGAATTTATTCATCTACCCTTCTATTTATATATTGGCCATCATCATAATGTGGGTTTGATTTCCGTTCCGAATGGTCGCTTTCCTGGGGGCGTCCATTCAGAATACAGTTTAAACAAATGTACATTAGTTATTTTTGTAGCTTAAAATTAATTCTCGAATAGATGTGAGCTATTTTTAAATGGACAGACACTCCACCATACATAGTTAATCCCACTTTTTAATCACTAAACATTCTACTAATATATTTTTATCTCTTTTAAGATTGTCATAATTTGTCGACGATTGTAATGGTGATACTTGTAAACTAGGTTCTCCATGCTATAATGAGAGGAATTATTATCAAGAGAGATAGATTAATAAAATAGATATATTTAATAGAAGAGAGGTGAAATTGATGGAGGAAGTTTTAAACGAACTAAAGCAAATCAATCAACGTCTTGATTCAATCGAAAACCGTCTTGATTCAATCGAAAACCGTCTTGATTCAGTGGAAAACCGTCTTGATTCAGTGGAAAACAGACTTAATTCAATCGAAAACCGTCTTGAAATAGTAGAAATTGAGCAGCAACAAATCAAACAAGCTGTTTTAGAAACGAATGAAAAAGTAAACCGACTAGCAGTTATTCAAGAAAGTCAGCACCGCATTATTGAATTACTATCTGCCCGCTCGATTCAGCATGAAGCTGAATTGAAAAAAATAAGTGATCTACAAGCTGTTGTCTGAAAGTTCCTTCATAAGGATTCTATCATATTTTTAAATGTTAAAAATCCGCTTCGCTTTCCGCGGACAAAGCGAGCCGCATCGGTATGCTCACGATTCATTGCAAAATATATTGCTAGCCACACTTCAATGGACCTTAAACTCAAACGCCACTTCAAATGAAACCTTGAAGTGGCGTTTTGAGTACTCTTTTATAGATTTATTAATTAACTTACCAAATATTCTCCACCCATTCAGGATGATCTATAAACGGATTTCGATTGCCTTGGATTTCATAAATTCTTTCATTTCTTTGTTTTTCATATTCATCTACAGGATCTTGCTTGTGCCATTGTAAAAGCACAGAAAGTTTACCGTGATAAGGAGCTGTTCCATTATTAACTTTGTCATTTAATTCAAGATCAACTTTATCTCCAGGTTCATAACGAGTTGCCATATATAATAATATACGTGCTACATCACCTTTTACGCGATTAGGGGGTTCGAATGAATCTGAATCTTTCAAGCAACCATTACAACCAGCTACTGGACTGCCACCATTGTCAAAGTCTAAATTTCCTCTTGAACTATTAACTTGTACATCGGTTGGGCGTAAGTGATGGATATCTGTTCCTGGTCCTTTGCTTGTCCCAAAGTTACCATGTGATTTTGCCCACGTATGCTCTCGGTTCCAGTTTCCTACATTGCCACCACTGTTTGTTTTTGGACTAGATTTCCCAGAGTAAAATAAAATGACATTACTCGGATTATTAGGATCTTCATCCGTATACTTTAATGCATTCCAAACATCATCATAAGAAAGCACCTTTTGTTCAGAAATGATATCATGAAGAGCCTTTTTTAGTGCTTGACCTTCTTTGTTATAGGCACCTGCATAATAATCATTAGCAATGACTGTAACGCTGAAACTTGTAGTGACACTTTTCTTTCCATCAGATGCTGTAACGCCAACAATATGACTACCCTCATCTAAATTGAGTGTTAATAACTTTCCATTGATAGTGCCTTTTGTAGCCGTAAATGAAAGTTCATCACCATCAGGATCGGAAAAATGATCTGTTAAATCTATTTTAATTTCCTCTCCAACAGCTACAGTTTTGTTTGAAATCGGATTTTTAATGATTGGTTGATTGTTTTCAGGTGGTAAAGAAGGATCCACAATGGGATCCCCTTTCGAATTTGTAAATTTAATTTGCTCAGGAGCTGCACCCTTTTGATAGATTATCGATTTTATATCTAGATTTTCAGCGCCTCTTATTTCACTGACATTTTTACCTTCAATTGTGAGTGTTTTCACGCTATTGCCTTTAAGGTCAACAATCATCCCTGCTTTAACTGGACTAAGGATAACATCAGTCGTCTTAAAGCCTTCTCCATGTAGCTCCGCATAGGCACCTTTAAGGAATACACCTTTTGGAATTTCCGATTGAGCATCTAAATGAAGTGCTATACTAGGTTTATTGATTGTTAATTTGTTCTTTTTGTAATTCTTATAGTCATATACTATTTCTGGTTTAATCGGTTCAACATTTGACTCTTTATTAACATCGATTTGAACCATTACTGGGTCATGGTCACTTGCACGGCCAGCCATGTCCGTAAAATCTGCATTAATATGAAGAATATCGACATCTGTTTTTTCTGACAGATTATTTGACACTAAAATATGATCTAATACTTGTGAATTCCCCTGATATACATACGTGTAACGGTCAGAAGCATCCACTTTATTAATCATATTTGTCATCAGTTGCCCTTCATGAATTTTAAGAGAATCTGCAAATTGATAATCATTAAAATCACCTAAAGAAACAATGTTTGCATCTGGATTTTTTGATTTAATGTCCCCAACAAAACTATAAACAATGTTGGCAATTTTTTTACGTTGCACTTCACTTCCATACAATGGCGGCTGAATCGCACCAAATAAAGGAGTATCTCCAGTTTTTGAATTCCAATGATTGGCGATAACAATTACATCTTCACCTTGGAATTCAAATTGTGCAGCTAAAGGTTTGCGGCTACTTTTAAACGCTTCATTGTTTGGATCAATTCTCCCCGGATTCAGTGTTAATTTCCCATCTTGATAACCAACTGCTGTTGTAGCATCTCCTGCTGGGATACCTTCCTTCAGCTTAACTCGCTCTGGGTTATAAAGGAAGCCAACTCGAATATTCGCATCTGGTGCTCCACCGTCTTGATTGTTAATTGGATCGATATTAACATATTGATACTCGACACCACCTACACCTTTAATAGCGTCTATTAATCTTTTATAACTTTGATCCGCTTTTGAATCTCCTGCAGATGGCCCGTTATTATCCTGTACCTCTGTTACACCAACAATATCAGGACTTCCCATATCAATACCAATTGCTCTTGCTAGTTTTTTCGCTTTATCATCAGTAGTTGACGTTTTGTTATTAGAGAAGTTCTCCAGATTATACGAGGCAATTGTTAACTTATCTTCTGCCTTTACTATTTTTGTTGTCTCTGGTGATGTATCTCCTTTTTCATAAGCTGCCTTCATCTCATCTAAAGAAGCATAGATTTTAAAATTTTGATAGGAATAGCCTACGATCCCCGTAATTGGCCCTTTAAATTTATCACCTGTAGCAACCTCAAAATCACGTGCAGCTCCATTCGGTTCTAATCGGAATTGAATTCTGTTAGGATTCGCATTTTCTTTCTCATACAATACTCCACCATGAATTGTATTCGTTGGTTCATCCTCAAGTACCGTTACTAAATCTCCATGATCCTGTGGTGCTACAGCTGTCACGTTGCCAACTTCTACTCTCATGCCTTCGAGACTTTCCCAAAAATCAATAGCGTCGATTGTTGGATTAAAAATTTCGAGCTGATCACTGTCGATTTTACTAAATGACATTTTTAACTTATCGATTCCAATTGCTTTTGGTAAAGCTACACTACTTTTAATGACTTCTACTTTTCCATCTTGATCGTCACGCACATTAATTTGCGTTGTTTTTAAATCTGTTTGCTGCCTATCATCATAGCCATCGTATGCATATTCGCTTACTTTACCTTTAACGGATACTAAATCCCCTACTTTTATTGGCCATGGTTTTTTTCCACTGTACAGAAAAATTCCTTCAGAAGTATTCGGATCATTATCAGCCAATTCATCTGGCGTTTGAATCGTATAATACCAATTATTATTTAACGTAAATGAATACGTTACGATTCCTTCAATTCCTTCAACTGTCTTACCATCGAATGTTGAAGCATGCCCTGCACCTTGAATATCATGAATTTGTAATTTATCTGCAATGCTATAATCAAATGTAGTTATGTCACTATAAGTGCCATCTTTAGCTTTAACTATTGTTTTTAAAGTAGTATTTTTGCTAATCTCAATTGGTGACTCATATTTAAGACTTTTATCAGTTGGCTTCGTACCATCTAATGTGTAATAAATTTCTGCATCTGCCGTCGATGTTGTTAAAGTCACTGTTGTTTTCCCAACAAACGTCCCACTTCCAGGAGATGCGATAGCAGGTTTTAGAGCTGAACTATCCTCTACGATATCTTCTTTTGATCGAGGAATGACTTGATAGTCTTTATCGAACTGTTGAACAATACCAGTGATAGATTCATAGTTTGTACCAACAGTTAATCCCAGCGAATTTGTTTCATCTCGTACAAGGAAATTCGTTCCGTCATTTGCAGTAAAGTTTGCCCATCCAGCCCCTTGTTGAACATCTGTAAGCGTAACATTATTCACTGTTACGAGCTGTGATTCGCTATCTTCATTTACTTGAGCACCTGTTACTACCTTCGGAGAAGGAACACCGACATTTTCAACTTTTTCAACGATTGTAGCACCGTCTAATTGTAGTAGCCCACGATAGTCAGCTAACTTTCCTTTTAAAGTAACTTCATCGCCGATAGACATAGCTAAACTAGTAGGTCTTACAGCAATACCACCTGTATCATCTTGAACTGAGAACGTATTTTTTAAGCCTGCTGCTACTCTACCTTTGATAGTTACCGTTTCACCTACAGCTTTATTCCGAGCATCTCCAATTGAGAGAATTGCCGGTGCTTCGGGGTCAACAGGCTCACCTGAATTCGTATCCATTACGTGTTGGCCTAAATTGGTGAAATCATCTATAGGGAATGAATTCCATTCTGATGCTGAATTAAAAGAATCATTAATATTTGTATCACCCGACAAGACTGAACTCTTTCTTACTAAAGTTACATCTTTTGCAAAATCCGCTGAAGAACCAACTTGTCCAATGGAATCGACTATTTCACCAGATTTCCTTAATACAATTGGATCATTTCCATTGAAATTAATAACAGCCCCGTTTTCTAGATTTCCTTTTGCTTTAATGTTCGGCGCTGCGTCTTTATGATATACAACATAGGTAGCTCCGCTTTCTAGAATACCAGTCAGATTCACTTTGTTTTTCGCGGTAGTTTCTCCGTTCGTATGAAGCTCTAGAGTGTAATAACTTAAATCAACCGCTTCGCCTGTACCATTATATATTTCAATTGCTTTATTGAAGGAACTTCCTTCAATATACTCCGAAATGATTAAATCCTTTGCAAGTGCCTCAGCATTTACAGTAATCGGTGCTACTGGTGCGGCAATACTTGCGACTAGAGTTGTTGCTAAAAAGGCATTTATCGATTTCTTCCAATTCTTCTTTGACATCAAGTCAATTCTCCTTTCGATTTTAAGAATGATCGTTTTTTAATGCAAAAGATACTTTCGATTTGGGCCCATATCGTACAGACGACTTACATCGCATACGACATGTCGTAAATGGTCGAACTATTCGAAGCATATTTCCCCATTACATATATATGTAAACATATTATTATTAATTCACTATTTTTATAGTATTTATATTATGTAAATGAATTGTAATAATAGAAAAACACAGATTTATAGGGAATTTAACAATTAATAACATAATTTTAACATATAAACAAAATTTGACACTCACCCAATTTACCTAACTATAAAAGAACGGGCGAATTACATTTACGTCAAAAAATAGTCTCTTAACCAATTAATGGCTAAGAGACTATTTCTTTCTTACTACTACTTTATACTTTCTTAAACATCATTGGGGATTAGCCTCACAAATGAGACCTTGGAACGAAAATCCTCCCTCGTTTTGCTAGGAGTGTCGAAAACCATCTTATTAAAGGCTATTAAATATATTTTCTTCTATATTTTGTGAGGAGCGCGTACTGACCCGTTCCCCATTATATCGAGGAGTTCCTTGTATAAAATAATAATCAAACCTAGAACCGATTTTTCTATAATGATAATAATTTTGTTTTAGCTTGTGGTTTTATACAGTGATGAGGAATAGTTGATTTTCACGGAGTGACGAGGAGATTGAAGCTAAGCCCGCGGAATGCGCCAACTCGGAGTGAAAATCAACCTTTGTTTATTGATACACTTTAATATAAATTTATTTCGACATGCAGAAAGGCAGATGAAAGTATATTCATCTGCCCTCCTATTTATTTCTGTTTCTTCTTATAAATGATCGTAGCGACAACAAGTAAAAGTAAAATCCCTTGTCCAATCATTGTTTCTACCGTTGGATAGAAACCAATGAAGCTGACAACTGGCAAACCATCTACAATTGTTGTTGAAACTGAATCTCTTAGCTGCAATGTGTGCAGACTGACACCAATAATTTTAAATGCCAATACATAGATTAACACCGTTGCCACTGCGAAAAATTTATGAACTGGAATTTTTCCACTTGCTTTAAATAACACGACTGCAAAAATAGCTAATATTAATAGTGCTACTACAATACCTAGCACAAATTGAGTTGTCTCCATTTTAGGTGCAATTCCAGCATAGAAGACAAGTGTTTCTGCCCCTTCACGGAATACGGATAGGAAACTAATTGCTGCCATCGCAAACACTGAGCCACTCGAGATTGCATTGCCCATTTGTTTAGAAATATAGCGATTCCAGCTTGTCACACTCGATTTACTATGGAGCCAAATACCAACTCCAATCATCATTGCAGCAGCTAGTAATCCAATATAACCTTCCATCAGCTCTCGACTTGTATCAATTGTCGCAGATTGGAAAAGCGTCGACATTAAAACAGCTGCTACTGCGGATAGTAAGATTCCTACAAATGCACCAACATATATCCATTTGCGCATTGTTTTTTGTCCAGATTTCTCTAAGAACGATACTAATGCCATAATAATGAGTAGTGCCTCTAAGCCTTCTCGCAGTAAGATTAAAGCTGCATCCCACAGAGTATAATCTGAATCACCTTGAATCAGTTCAATTTCAGTGCGGAAAGTATCAAGCTTACTTTTAATTGCTTTGACATCGACGTTAGACTTTAATAAGTCACTAACGAGGATCGGCATATCACTTTCAATCTTTGTATAAAGACTGCCGTTACGTGTTGAAATATCTATCTCTACACTCGGCCATATTTTAATGAACTCTCGAATTTTATCAGATGCAGCCTTGTAGTCACCTGCATCGATAAAATCATTCGCCTCATCAATATAAGCGACTAATGTTGCTAAAGAATACTCACCTTCAACAACTTTCGCCGTATCATTACCTGCTACAAAATCCTCGATTGTTTGTTTTAAATCTGCATATTGCGATTGCATTAAAGCTACATCTGGCTTTTCAGAAGCAAGTGAGATCCGAATAAAAGCCATTTGTGTTTCAATTTGGCCGTACATAGCAATGCTTTGCTCACGTACAGGGCGTTCAATTTTCTTCCACTTTGCATTAAAATCCTTATACGCTGCGTCGATTGTAGTTAAATCACCACTTGCTAAGGCATCTTCAAATGCTTTCATGATAGGTTTAAATTTCGTGCCAAATTCTGCTCGCTGCGCCGCTTCATCTACAGGATTCTCAAGCTTTTCTAAAGCACGTAAGGCATTTGACAAGTCAGACAGTGCCTTTAAACGTTCATCCTTTGAAGTAGCTTTAACTGCTTGTGCAAGAATTTTATCGACTTTTTCTTTTGCTTCCTTCTGATCAGAAGTGACCGATGCCCAGTCTGTAGCAAATTGATCAAGGGCATGTTGTGCCTCAGCTTCCTTGTCTTGCTTCGTATTCATTAACGCATCACTTATAGAAATGTACAAGTGACTATATGATTGCGCTGCCTGCACCGGTACAGCAAGTGCCAATAACAAGCAAAGTACTAAACTACAGCGCGTTAAAAAGTGCTTCACCTAAATAACTCCCCTTTGATACACCAGGGAAGCAAGCAAACACTGCACTGCCTCGATGGGTAATGTACTCATTCATTTTATCCATACGTCCTAAGCTATTTTGAATCGTTGTAAATTGGGCTGGGTCTTTTTGATAAGAAATAAACATGAGTCCTGCATCATGCGAACCTGTATTAGTCATAACACCTGACGCATAAGAATATGAGCGACGTAAAATACGCGCACCAGATTTACGTGCCAAATGCACATGTGAAGTATCTGGCATAATATACTCACCGTTGCTATCCTTCGCCTCTACATTGAAATCATCAAACTCTTTCTTTTTTCCGAAAGGTGCACCACTATCGCGATAACGACCAAATGTTGCCTCCTGCTCCTTCAAAGATGTACGATCCCATGTTTCAAGATGCATTTGAACTTTACGTGCGACTAAATAAGATCCGCCTTTTAGCCATCCTTTATCGACCCATACAACTTTATTTAAATCTTTTTCATCGGTACTCGATGGATTTCCAGTGCCATCCTTGAATGCAAATAGATTTCTCGGTGTTCCTCCACCAGCTGGGAATGAATTGAACCCTGCCTGTGACCATTTAATTTCTACCTTGCCTGAAGCTGCTCGAACTAAATTACGCACTGCGTGGAATGCTACCTGTGGATCATCCGCACAAGCTTGAATACAAAGATCGCCACCAGTAAATTCTTTTTGCAATTGATCTTTCGGGAAATGCGGTAAATCCTTCAATTCAGCAGGTTTCAAATGCTGGATACCAAGCTTATCAAACAAAGATGGTCCTACACCTATTGTGATCGATAAGTTTGATGCATCCAATCCTGCCGCCTCACCCGTATCTCCTGTTGGGATACTAGCATTTTTCGTTAAATCTACCATTAATTCACCATTCATTAAACGTACAACAAGAGGTGTCCATTGTTTGAACAACTCTTGTAGTTCTTTCTTAGATGTAAATAAAACATCCAAAGAAGCAAAATAAATATTTGTCTGAACTGGTGTAATAATGCCAGATTGATGTTTTCCATAGAAATCAACTTTATTAAGTGCTGTCGTGCTATCCGCAACAGGCTCAAATACATCATAGCCCATTACTTTCATAACACCACCTAAGCCAGAAGCACCGATAGCTGCACCAGCTACTCCCATGCCTGTTAGCTTTAACATTTCACGTCTAGATATTTTTTTATTGATCCATTTTTCATCATTTGACACTGTCATTTATTATCACTCCAAAATAATACCCATTTGACTTAATGGTTCTCCAAGTTGATTTACTGCTGCTGCAAGTGCTTTTGTGTTTTCTTCAGTTAATTCTTCATAAGAAACATACCCGCCATCAGCTGTTGCATGTTGTGCCAATAAATCATCCACTGCTTTGAATTTTTCATCTAATGTTGCTACTAAGTCTTTGTCTTTCGCTTCTAATTTTGGACGTAGGATTTCAAAGATTTTTTCTGCGCCTTCGATGTTCGCTTTAAAGTCATAAAGGTCTGTGTGAGAATAGATTTCTTCTTCACCAGTGATTTTAGATGTTGATACTTCGTTTAATAAATCAACCGCACCTGTAATCATTAAATCCGGTGTTACCTCTACAGTTTGAACTAAAGCATGTAATTCTTTTGCGTCTGCTAGTAATTGATCTGCAATTGCCTCGTAGCCTGCAGTTTTATTTTCTACCCAAAGCGCATGCTCAAGCTTATGATAGCCCGTCCATTCTTCTTCGCCCTTGCCTTCTTCTTGGATATCAGCTAAACGACCGTCAATACGTGGGTCAAGGTCACCGAAGCTCTCAGCGATTGGCTCTGAACGCTCAAAATACATACGTGCTGGTGCATATGCTGCTTTTGCTTTTTCAATGTCACCAGATTTAAATGCGTTCACAAATTTTTCTGTTTCTATTAAGAATTGATCCATTTGCTCTAAGGCAAATTTTTGATAGGCTGCTGTTTCAGCGGATAGATCAACTTTTGTCGTTTTTTCTGCTTGCTCTGCTGCAGGCTTATCTTCTTTTTTAGCTTCATCTGTATTGCCACAGCCAGTCATAAGAATGCCCCCTGCAACTAATACTGACAATAATGATGTTTTTTTCATGCTAAGTACCTACTTCCGAAATAGTTTATATCGAGAATGATAATGATTATCATCTTCAAATGCAAGAAGTATTTTCATTTAAAGAAAAAAACATCATTATCTAGTTGAAAATGATGTTTTTTCTTCAATATAAAGTTACTATACTATGAAATTTTTGCTTGTTATCAATTATGCCTCGGCATAATTGCGTCCGGAATCGGCTTTGTGCTTAGGCCTGCATGATGCAGGTCAGTTAGCCGTTATCGCATGGATGCGATGATTTTAGGCTAACATCCTATGTAGAACTCCATTCCGATTCCGTGACATCCGCCGGAGGCTTTGGGCCAACGTGATGTTGGTCACTCAGTCGTTGCCACAGGACGTGGCGTTCTTAGACTGAGTTCCTCTGTTCAGTGGATGTTTGGACACCCGCTGAAAAGTGACTTAAAATTGCATTCATCTCGCCAACTATAGAGGTGGGAGATTTCTACTGGAAGAAGTTAATTTTTCATGTTTTCCATATAAGAAATAATAAAGGACAATTGACACTAAAATAATGAATACCATCGCAAAGAAAATGGCACTGTAGCCCGACGTCGGAACGAAGAACCCTAAGAAATAAGGACCAACACCTAAACCTAAATCATATAAGATAAAATATGTCGATGTCGCAAGTCCTAAACGCTCATTTGGTGTAACTTTAATAGCTATTGCTTGCGCTACTGAATTGAAATTGCCATAGCCAATCCCTATGCAAGCAGCAGCTATTAAGAAGACAACACTGCTAGTCGCCGAACTAAAGGCATACATACCGATCGCAAAAATGACGAGACATGGATAGATAACAATGTTCGCACCTTTAGTGTCTAGTAATTTCCCTGTAAATGGACGAGTTGCTAAAATAACAATGGCATAAATAATAAAGAAATAACTTCCCGCTGAAACCAAATCAAGCTCTTTCGCGTAAAACGTCATAAATGACATAACTCCTGAGTAGGCAAAGCCAATTACGAGCGCCACAAAAGCAATTGGCACAGCGCGCATTTCGATAAAATTGCTTAGCTTAAAGCCTGTTTTCTCTGCCATTTCTTTAGCCTTCTTCGGTGCATCTGGAACGGTTACGATAAAATACATTAAAAAGCAAACAATAGCTAATACGGAATCAACAGCAAAAATCATCCGATAATCTTCAAACAACTGTGTTAAAAGAATACCTATAAAAGGTCCTATAGCCGTTGCTAAAATAGCACTTAAGCTATAATAACCAATACCTTCCCCTCGTCGATCAGGCGGTAAAATTTGTGCAATAATTGTTCCTGTCGCCGTACTAGCCATCCCAAGTGCAATCCCTTGTACTAAACGATTGAGCATTAAAAGCGGCAAATTCGTTGCGATAAAATAAGACATCGTTGATAGCATAAACAATAATAATCCACAAAATAATGTTTTTTTGCTACCCCAATCTCCAATGATACGTCCTGTCCCGAGTCGACCAAATAAAGTACCAATAATAAAAATACTCGATACAAGCCCTGCCGTACTAGTTGAAGCCCCAAAATGCTCAACCGCATAGCCTGCAATTGTTACCATCAATAAATAAAAAATTAATGTAATGGTAAAGTTAATAAGTGAGACGATTAAAAAGTCCTTCGTCCAAAGTTTTTGTCTAGATGCTTCCACTTTTCTCTCTCCTACCGATTGATGTTTGCACAAATATTCGCTAAAACTTGTGTCGCAATTTCTATATCCTGCTTTGATACGCCTGCGAGTGCCTGTTCAAAAAATGGTTTTAACTGCGCCTGAATTTCTTGCACAATCCCTTGACCATATGCCGTTAATTGTACAAGCTTCTCGCGCTTATCCCTGCCTGCTACCGTTTCCACATAACCAAGCTCCACAAGCTTTTGCACAAGCCTTGTTACACTCGGCTTTTCAATATACATAAAATTCGCAATGTCAACAAATGTATGTGGGCCTTTATCCATCAATAACCGAAGGAGAGCCCATTGAGAGCTATACAACTGATATTGCTCTAACTGCACATTCACTTGATTGATAAACGGTCTGTACATTAAGCGGTACTGATTAAAAAAATCTTGTTCGATCGTCAAAGTTACCACTCCTTTTAAATTAGTTAGCCTAGCTAACTATATACTTTAAAATTCTATTTGTCTAGTAGGGTATTGGAGAGAAACCCGGCATTTCGGGACTGCTATCCTGCATTTTGAACGGTCTTTCCGGCAATCTTCTCTTTCTATCCACGGCTTTGATCGCTATCCATCTTTCTCGCCTTTCTATCCACGATTTAGAGCGACCTATCCATCTTTCTCGCCTTTCTATCCACGATTTTGAGCGCTCTATCCATCTTACTCGCCTTTCTATCCACGATTTGAGCGCTCTATCCATCTTTCTCAACTTCCCCTCAACTTTGAACGGGCTATCCATCTTTCTCGTCTTTCTATCCACAATTTTGAGCGCTCTATCCATCTTTCTCGCCTTTCTATCCACGATTTTGAGCGCTCTATCCATCTTTCTCGCCTTTCTATCCACGATTTGAGCGCTCTATCCATCTTTCTCAACTTCCCCTCAACTTTGAACGGGCTATCCATCTTTCTCGTCTTTTTATCCACGCCTTTGATTGAGCTATCCATCTTTAATCCAATATTTCCTATGTTTTTTTATTCCTTCTGCTTTCACAGGCAATTTTTGCAATAGCCTATACGCAAAATCTGGTGAATCTATTGCGAAAAACTCACAAAAACTTTTATTTGTTAGCGAATCGCCCACTAACAATTTGTAATCTTCAAGCGTTCTGAAAATAGCCTCCTGATCAACTAATCCGCAGCGTTGACAAGTCCATTTTTTAGAGTGATAGCTCATTCGCTGTCCATTTGAACAACGTACACAAAGCACGCCTTTTACAATATCCTGAACAGGAATGGTTATTTCTCTTTTAATTGGCATATGTCTGGACATTAATTTATTAGCAAAAAGAAAGAGCTTGTCTGCATCTAGTGTCACCTCTTTATGCTGTTTAAGCCATTTCCTTACATGATAACGTAATCCTGAAACATGAAAAATTGGTTGTCCTTTTAAACTTTCTGATAAAATAGCATTTTTCGTTGCCAAAACGACTGCATAAAGAACTGGAATCTCAACTTTATACTGCTGTAACATCCTCTTTATCCACTCAGCATGTCGTCTAACTTGATGAAAAGGATCAATCATACCCTCAACATCACCTTGAGCAGTTGTTCTTGTAAATTGAGTAAAAGACTCATCGTATTCAAGAAAGCCTGTTATATTTTTTATTTCTAGTATTAATATAAAATGGGGGCAGATTAAGATAGTGTCTATTTGATGTGTATTCCCGAAGTGATTAAGTATTTGTAGGTCATGGAGGAAGTAATGTTGAGTGGGTAAATTAATTTCAAGCCATTCTCCATCTACTCGCTTTTCTCCAGCAAAGCCAGCCTGTATACGCATTAATCTATCATAATAATTCATGTATTCTACATGTGTATTAGGCAACCTTCGTATCAAGGCTTCTAGAATTCTATGCATTTGTGATTGCTGTCGTGCTAATAAAATCATTTTCTCTTCCCTCCCGTATTTATTATATTAATAATTACCGGAATAAAAAGAGGTTCCAAAAAACTTGAAATGCTAATTGTACAAAATAAATTTTTAGACAATTTATTTAGATGAAAAGAACGGAAGAAATCGCCTTGGTCTAGAACCCGATACTACTTTTCTGCTCCATTTCCCACTTTGACGACGCTACTATCCATCTTTCTCATCTTCCTATCCACCTTTCTCTCCTTTCTATCCACGATTTTGGGCGGGCTATCCACCTTTCTCGCCTTTCTATCCACGATTTTGGGCGGGCTATCCATTTTTCTCGGCTTTCTACCCACGACTTTGAGCGAACTCTATCCACCTTTCTTCACTTTCTATCCACGATTTTGAGCCAGCTATCCAGCTTTCTCTCCTTTCTATCCACGATTTTGAGCAGCCTATCCACCTTTCTCGGCTTCCTATCCACGACTTTGAGCGCGCTATCCAGCTTTCTTCACTTTCTATCCACGATTTTGAGCCAGCTATCCACCTTTCTCTCCTTTCTATCCACGATTTTGGGCGGGCTATCCATTTTTCTCGGCTTTCTACCCACGACTTTGAGCGCGCGCTATCCAGCTTTCTTCACTTTCTATCCACGCT